>NZ_MUFI01000048.1:0-28466 GCF_001996265.1 Salinivibrio sp. MA440 | reverse complement strand
AATATCTTTAATAGCGGGGTTAGTCATAAAGGAAGCGACCATGAAAAAGGCAGTCACGGCATACAAGATTTTACGTTTTCTTAAGCGGCTATTTGAGCTTTCATTTATACGCTTAAATACTTTAAAGCTAAACACCGATACGACTAAAACATATACAATCGTTGCAATTATTAATCCTAGATACTCTTTTATACCCGCCCCACCAAGTCCTGCTTTCAGGTGAAAGATTACAGCTTCATCGATGCCATTTCCTGTAAAGTAGTTTGCTACATAGAAAAATCCATAAAGCAACATCGCTGATATAGAGCCGAAAAGCACAAGATACACAGCTTTTCGACTGGGTCCAGCACTATTCAAGACAAGTATTGCGGCGAATAAAAATAAAAAGGAAACTAGGATTAAGTACATAGGGCGACGCAGCCTATCTCTAAAACAAAAAAATCATACCTCCATCATACTAAAAATAACTGCCGATTTCATTAAAATGTCACATTATAATGCTTAGACAGCTACTGCACCATACAGGCCCTACACGCCTATGGCAATGTGAGCCTGCATTCGATATTAATATTTACAAGTGAGCTTTTCCTCAAGGTGTGCCGTCATTAATAGTGTTAAGTCATCATTTTTTGAAGTTGAGACAAGGCAGGTTCCCTGTTCTTTCAAGACTTTTTTTATTGCATCCGTTTTTTTGAAAACCAGCTTAAAGCCTGAATACATCATATCGGGCTGGTCTAGCGCATTAGCGACGTCAGGCCGACGTATTCTTTCTGAATAGATTAAGTTTGATAGATCAATATTCCCCAGGATACTCCGGCGGTTTGATTGTGCCCAACCTTTAATCTGGATAAACTCATCACCAATATCAACGGCATCAACCACTCCAAAGGTTGATTCGGCTTTATAGTCATCCGTTAATCTATTCAACGTTTGGTAGTGCTCATCATTAGATTTTGGTTTAACATCCCAAATAGGCACATGAATTTGATCAGGAAAGGGAGTTTCAGGCGTCTGAATTTTATCTGAAACATAGATATGGGCATATCGATTGAATATAAAGTTTAGCGTTGACGCCTCCATATCAGGATACATCTTCCGAAAGAAGTCTAATTGAGGCTGTACAAGCACCGTCGTGAATGAATTCAAACCAAGGCCTGATAAAATTGCACCTCTATATCGATCACTCACCACCCAGTGGGGTGGCGTCTGGTTGGCCCCTTCCTCCAATTGATTGACCACATCACGAGTATGTAAATCAAAAATAGGAAACGCTGACTGAATTGGGT
Organism: Salinivibrio sp. MA440; assembly: GCF_001996265.1. Lineage (NCBI taxonomy): Bacteria > Pseudomonadati > Pseudomonadota > Gammaproteobacteria > Vibrionales > Vibrionaceae > Salinivibrio > Salinivibrio sp. MA440. The sequence continues at coordinate 27,180 of NZ_MUFI01000048.1, read as the reverse complement.
TAAACCCCCCATACGCATAAATATTAGGCATCAGAGCCATTGCGACTACCAGCCCCTTTTTATACTTGCCAAGCTGACTACTGCACCGATAAAGGCAAAATCCAACACCAGCCACAATAACAAGCGCAAGCTCTGGAGTATTTTTATCAAACCAATCGACCAACCCAAGCGCACTGGATAAGAACATGCTAACCGCCACCAGTGTCGCCAGCACTACAAGGCGCGTGCGGGTTATCATAACTTGCCCTTCCACCAGTACCACCAGCGCGAGGTAGTTTAGGGTTAGGCCAAGTAAAAATACCAATCGATTTGAAGGCACTTTGTCCAACAACAATAGCTTGGCGATCACTGCCGGGACTGGGGTGAGCATCCATAGGGTACAAAAAGTAGCAAGCACGGTTGCGCCCATTATTGCACGTCGCCCCACCGCACTCGGGTTCGGTTTCACTAAGCTTGCGACAATAATGGGCAACAAGGAACCTGCTGTGGCCACCTCACAAATATTCAGACCAAGGAGATCGCTGTATCGGGAATGAGCAATAAACGGCAACAACGAGGATAACCATAATAATCCGCTCGTTTGTCCACCTGGTGACACACGTTGGCCTGGATAGACGGTATTGATCATGACCGAGATGACATCCTGAAAATACCATAGTGTCACTCCTACACCGGCCAGACAGACCACTGCTGTTAACACAAGTTGTAATTTCGGCACTCGCCACCAACGCCACTGGTGCACAAAGAGTAGCATCACACCAAAATAAGCGATGGAGATAATAATGGGAGGATAGGTGTGCGATAACAGCCACACGCAAGCCACGTAGAACAAGAGCACATAATGCAACGCATGATGTTGCCAACGTAAAATCAACAACAGTAACCAGGGGCTAATAGCCAGTACGGGCCCAAGTGTCGTCCACCAAAATTGGCTAAAACCGGTAAAAAACAGGAGTACACTTACTGCCGCTGCATACCAAGAAACATGTGCTTTATCGACATTGAGATCACTGATCAACCGTTTAAAAAGGCATTTCCACCCCAACAAAAAAGACACAATTATCAAGCCATGATGCAGCGCAAACGCACGTGCGGGCTCGAGCAGCCAAAACGGCCACATTAAGGGCTTAAATATCAGCCCCCAATCGGCAAGCGGCACCGCATTAAAGCCGCGTAAGTCATGATGATAGGTAGAAAACTCGTTAAAACGCTCAAAGCCATTTAAAACGGCCATTTGGATATAAGGCGTCCACACTGTCCATTCATCTGTTCGAATAGGTCGTGGCGTACCTGCTAATAACCCTTCTCCGTCAAAACCGAAAAGACTCAGAGCGGCACCATAAGATGATGGCGTAAGAGCAAAAATCACGATTGGGATAAGCAGCAGCAAGCAGAATACATCAAACTTATCAAGCTTTAACACGGACTTAACCGTCATCTTTTTTTCTCCGCGTACAAGAAAACCAGCGCTGTAACGGCCGCTTGGGAGCGTGGGTCATGTCATAATCTATCGCACTGAGTAAAAGCTGAAAGCCCATAATCAGCGGCAATACCGCCAGCATCACAGTGCCGGTGGTGGCCTCATCGCCTGACACAATCGAGCCAATCCAATGCGCGCCGCCCCACACACTTCCTATCAACATTAACAGCAGGCCTAAGACCAGCTTCATGCTTGCGCCGTTAAAATCGCGGAGAAAATAGGTATAAAAAACCCGTTTAAAAAATGCCTTGATATACAGCGGTGGAAAATCAACCAGCACTTTTTTTATCGACAAGTTGCTTTCTTCATCGTCATACACCGCATCCATCGGAATATCTTGTACCACTGCACGTAAGGTACCCAAGCGGAAAAGCATATCGCTTTCAAAAAAGTAGCGTTGACTGAGTTTATCTAACGGCATGAGCTGTAAGGCTTGACGATGAATGGCGGTGTACCCATTAGTTGGGTCCATAACTTGCCAATACCCACTCGATACTTTATTGATAAAAGACAGCGCCGCATTGCCAAACTTACGCACAAACGGCATGGTTGTGAGCGATTCGAGAGCGAAAAAACGCGATCCTTTGGTGTAATCAGCTTCACCGCGCAAAATGGGCGCAACAAAATGCGGCAACAACTCGGGGTCCATTTGCCCATCACCATCAATTTTCACCACAATGTCAATGTCATCATCTAGCGCTTGTTGATAGGCGGTGACGATCGCGCCACCAACGCCCTGGTTTTGGACATGATAAATGACCTTCACGCGACTATCGGTACTGTTTTGTGACACATGGCTACCGGATTGCTCAGGACAACAATCATCTACCACATAAATGGTGTCCACATCGTCGCCAATACGCGCGATGACGTCCAGAATATGCTTTTTTACCTTATAACAAGGAATGGCGACCGCAATGCGCATACTAACTCCTAACGTACAATCACGAGCAAACCGCTAATAATCAGCCCTGCACCCAGCAAGGTGCGCCACTGAAAGGGTTCGTTGAGAAAAATCATGCCCAGCACAGGCACAATAATAAAGGCGAGTGCCATAAACGGATATGCGATAGACAAAGGGACTAAACGCAGCGCATACACCCACAAAATGGTTGCGAACCCGTAGATCACTAAGGCTGAAAACAAATATTTATTAAACACAAAGCCAATGATGGATGACCAGCTTAAAACGGTTGGAAAATACGGCGAAGCCAGCTTGAACAGGATTTGACCGGTAGAAATGCCTAGCACACACAGCAAAATGATGCTGACGTTAAAAATACTCATAATGACTCACTGATACCACCATCCAAAAACCAAGCGATTGTACGCTATATCAAGCACTAAAATCGAGCCCCTTCCTGCCACAGTCACGCACGAGTAAACGATTTGATCACTTCAACCCTAGGAGCATGGGAGAAGCAGCGTATAAGAAAAAGTAAAAGATATGTTCGCTATTTATTTTACTTCCACTGCCGTAGCGATTACAGTTTGTAGATGTCTGCATAGGCAGGCGTTTTTGTATTGACGCACAAATCACGGAGAGACTAATGAAAAAAATCGCAACAGGCGTAATTGCCATGCTGTTTGCTGCAAGCGCAATGGCAGCAGGTGAAGCCGCACCCGGTGCGGGTGCAAGTGGTAGTGCAGGTGCAGGCGCAGGTGCTGCTGGTTCAGGTGCTGGCGCAGCAGGTGCAGGCGCAGCAGGTGCAGGCGCAGGTGCTGCTGCTGCGGGTGGTATCGGTGCTGCAGGCGTTGCTGGTATTGCTGCTGCTGCCGCAGTGGGTATTGCCGTTGCTGCATCAGACGATGACAACAGCACAACAACCTCTGTCAGCGCTCAGCAATAAACGACAGTATTTTGAATGGCTGCAAATGCATATTGCGGCCATTTTTTATCGAGTTAACCTAACGCCCGCCTCCTACCACTTATGACAAAAACCAATCAGGCCATTGTAGTGACGCTCATCGCCCTTATCTCGTCTGGGTGTACACAGCGCATCCAGGATCTTGGCGACTCATTTAAGTTTGCTTATCAAGGTTATCCCGACGTACGAAAAAGCTGGGACGAAATAAATGCGCTTCCCTATGCTAGCCTCTACGCCCAACTTGATAACGGTCCGCAAGGCTTTATGGTGCTCGCCTTTGTTGAGCCCAGCCAACACCCGAGCCCAAATTTAAAATGGTTATCGGGCGATAACGAAATGCTCGTAACGCGGAACGGTCGATTAGTTAAAACAGTGAATTTGACTGATGGTAATCTAACCGCCACGCACACTGACTCTCCCGATCCATTAAGCGTTGGCCTTAACACCATCACCATGCCGCACACATGGTCACGCACCATTGACTGGCAACCGGGCAACCACAGTGGCTACCGAGCTGACTCCACCTTTAAACGCGGCAAGCCACAAAATGTCTCAGTGAACGGCACGCCCGTGATAACAACGCACTATACCGAATTCGTCACCATTCCGGCACTTGATACTCAATATACCAATGACTATTGGATCGCTAACGACACGGGTAAAATCATCAAATCCTATCAGCACCTCGCACCGGGGCTACCCGCGGTGACACTGACCCATTTAAAGTCATATCAAGGGGGCGAAGATGATTAATTATCACGTGATCAAGCGCGGATTATGCGCCGTCGCCTTGCTAATGGTGATCCCAGCCAAGGCCAACATGCTCACTGCCAATCAAGACATTGCGCTGTCGTTCACGCAGCCACCGCACCTGGCTGAAGCGGTACTAACCATCACACAGGCTCAACAACGCTCACTTGATGATGTCTATTGGCCCGCCGCCGGGCTCTATCAGCAAGACAGTGAAAAAGCCAAGAATATCGCTGATTTGCAACCGGTTCGTCATCAAATCGCCGTCAATACCGGTACCGTAAAAAAACAGTGGCAAATGCTGTATCAAGCACTCAACCAAATGGCGGTTGCCGAGCGCGTGCCCGGCGCGATTGACCCAGATATCACCCGAATCACGCCCGGTGCCAACCCACGCTTAAAGGGCCAGTGGCATTTGCAGCTCCCTGAACGCCCAACAAAGGTGACAGTCCTCGGCGCGGTGAATCAACCGGGGGACTATCCTTGGGGTGAGCGACACGCGGCCAGTGACTATATCCAGCAAACCAAGACAGACACATTAGGCGTCTCTCACGTATGGGTGATCAGCCCCACCGGCGAGCGCGCCCAATACCCAATTGCTTATTGGAATAACGAGCATCACGATATCTTACCTGGGTCGGTGATTTATCTGCCTTTGTCCGAAATAGAGAGCAAGGCACAGTCAACGTCTCCTAATCAACACGTGCTGACGTATCTGCAAAATAGGTTCATTGAATAATGCGGTTTTTCTCTTCTCCCTCTCATCGCTTTTGGTTCAGCACCGTTGCATTGGCCGTAAGCAGCGCGGTATCGGCCGATACGTTTGACTACCCAGCGCTGGTGCACTCACAAACCGACTTTGGCGGTGTGGGCCTCATGCAAATGCCCACCGCGCGCACGGCTCCCGACGGGGAATTTACCCTAGGCAGTACCTACAACGAAGACTATGTGCACTTTAATACCTCGCTTCAGTTGTTTCCTTGGCTAGAAACCACCGTCCGCTATACCCAGGTTCACGACTTACTTTATAGCAATGATCCCAGTTTTAGCGGCGATACCAAATACACCGACAAAAGCATTGATGCAAAATTACGCCTGATGCAAGAAAGCTTCTGGCTACCAGAACTCGCGGTTGGTGTACGGGATATTGGCGGCACTGGCTTATTTGATGGCGAATACCTGGTCGGCTCAAAACGCGCGGGCCCGTTTGATTTCACGCTCGGCGTCGGCTGGGGTTATATGGGCAACCGCGCCAACCTCACCGGCGATAAAAACCAATCGGTGGATTGTGGTCGTGACACCACCTACTCCGGCAACGGCGGCAGTGTTGATATTAATCGCATGTTTACCGGCTGTACCGCGTTATTTGGCGGGGTGGAATATCAAACCCCCTACGCACCACTGAGCTTAAAGCTTGAATACGACGGTAACGATTACAAAGCCGACTTTATTAGCACGCGAACCGGTATTCCAATGGACGTGAACAGCCCTTGGAATGTGGGTGCCGTCTATCGCTTAGGGGATTGGGGTAGCGCACGGTTAGCCTATGAACGTGGCGCCGTCGTGACCGCCGGATTAAGCTTACATACCAACTTTAATCAGATCGACAGCTTTTGGCTTGACGATCACGCGCCAATCTATCAACCAGCCCCTACGCAGACGGACTTAAGCGACGACCAATGGCAGGCCCTGAGCACTCAACTTGCCCGAGTTGCCGGGTATCAAGATAACCAAGTGCACTTTGATGGCACCACCGTCACAGTGACGGGTGAGCAACGCAAATACCGCAACCAAGACACCGCCCAAACGCGCGCCGCCACTTTAATAGCCAATACAGGCATTGACGCCAAACAATATCGGATTATTGACCAAGCGAAACGTCAGCCCATCACTGAAACCGTGATTGATACCAACACCTATGCCGCCGTCGCCACCAACAGCTATGTGGGCGCAAACCCCAACGATGCACGCACGCGCCAGCAGCCGCAACTCACATCGGGCACCGTAAAAGCCAACCAGCGCGATAATATTGATGCGGGTCTCGCCCCTGTGTTTGTACAATCGTTTGGCGGCTCCGAAAACTTTTACATGTACTCACTGGGCGTCAGTGGTAACGCGACCGCGCGGCTAGGTAATCACCTGCTTGCGTCATCCAGTGTCTATGTGAACATTGCCGACACCTACGACAAATTCAAGTACACCGTGCCGCCTGATGGCACCGATCTTAAGCGTGTTCGTACGCTCAACCGACAGTACTTAGAAGACACCGTGCGGGTCACCAACTTACAACTGACCTATCTCGATCACTGGGGCGACAATTGGTATACCCAAACCTATGGCGGCTACTTAGAAACCATGTTTGCCGGTGTCGGGGGCGAAGTGCTTTACCGCCCCATGAATAGCCAGTTTGCCGTGGGATTCGACGCAAACTATGTCAAACAACGGGAGCCCGGCTCGGCGTTTGGGCTATTTAAAAACGAATATCAACCTGCAGAAAATGGCAACCGTGAATTCCGGGTGCAAACCGGCACCACCACCGGCCATGCCACGCTTTACTGGCAAAACCCGCTCGGCGTATTTGATGGCACCTTAGCCAAAATTAGCGCCGGTCGCTATTTAACAGAAGATGTGGGGGTGACTGTTGATATCGCTAAACAGTTTGACAGTGGCATCACCGTGGGCGCATACGCCAGCAAAACCGACTTGTCCGCAGAAGAGTTTGGCGAAGGCAGCTTTACCAAGGGCTTTTATGTCTCCATTCCGTTTGACTTACTCACGATAAAACCAACCACCGCTCGGGGCGGTGTATCGTGGCAACCGCTACAACGCGACGGTGGGCAAAAACTCAACACCAAGTATTCGCTCTATGAATTAACGGATGATCGCGCCCCTTGGTTTACGCGCCCGGCAGATAGCCATTAGACTACGACATGGCATATACTAAACAACTGAGCCGTCATCCCAAAAGGATTATCCTGTGATTGTTTCATTCGCCGACTTGGCCTTATTACTTTTTTTCTCGACTGCTTCCCTGTTTTTGCTGCGAAAAGCGGCTAAACGTGTTGGATTGGTCGACAAGCCGGATCATCGCAAACAGCACGCTGGTACCGTACCACTTGTCGGCGGTATCGCGATCTGCCTTTCTCTGGTGTATTTTTTAATCAACAACCCGTCTATTATTCCGCACAGTGGTTTGTATGCCAGCTGTATGCTGATTTTAGTGGCAATTGGCGTATTGGATGACAAGTTCGATATCGATTTTAAGCTGCGTTTTGGTGTACAAGGCGCGCTTGCTATCGCAATGATAGTGCTTGGTAACATTGAGCTTAGCCGCCTAGGCGACATTTTTGCCACAGGGCGTATCCAACTCGACAGCCTTGGCTATGTGTTAACGGTTTTCGCAGTCATTGGCGCAATTAATGCCTTTAATATGGTGGATGGTATTGATGGACTATTAGGAGGGTTGGCGACAGTCACCTTTGCCAGCTTGGGGGCATTGCTTTACCTTAATGGCCACTTCTCTATGGCCTATCTTTGCCTAGTACTCACTGTGATTATCTTGCCCTATTTAATGTTTAACCTTGGATTACTCGGCCGAGAGCGCAAAGTATTTATGGGCGATGCGGGCAGCATGCTGATCGGCTTCACGGTAGTGTGGTTTTTATTGTTGGCCAGCCAACATCCAACCAATGCGGCTATAAGACCAGTCACAGGGCTATGGCTGATTGCGCTACCACTGATGGACATGACAGCCATTATGTTTCGGCGCGTTAAACGTGGCGACTCGCCGTTTAAGCCCGATCGCGAACACTTACACCATATTTTTCAGCGTGTGGGGTTATCATCACGCCAAACCCTGGCAGCCATTTGTTTGCTGGCCAGCAGCTTAGCCGGCATTGGCATTGTAGGCGAGCTGCTCCAGATCCATGAAACCATCATGTTTGTGGGCTTTCTCGCATGTTTTGGTGGTTACTGCCTAATGCTACGCTACATCTGGCGCATTACCTCTTTTTTTAGAGCAAAGCTGGGAAAGAACCGGTTTGAAGAAGGGGCAGGCGTTCTAGGGGCTAGAGACTAGAAACTAGAGGCTAGAGGCTAGAGGCTAGAGGCTAGAGGCTAGAGACTAGAGACTAGAGGCTAGAGACTAGAGGCTAGAATTAGCAAACAAAAAATAGCAAGAATGAGCAATCTAGGTATAATGCGCGAGCATTTATTACCCATACGTATGCGTTCACATACTGAGAATCGACAGAGGGAAAAGCGTTGTTACTCATGTCTCGCCAAACACTCGTTAGTAGCCTATGTTTTGCTTATTTTGCCACGCTACTTATCACACCAGACGCCTACAAATATATCGCTGTTGGGTTGGCGCTGGTTGCGCTAATCTTACTCCCCGGCACATGGAAGGCGCTAAAAAGCCGCCCCGCCCTGTTAATAGCCGGTGCATTTCTGCTTTATGTCATCGTCACTGTCGCCTTCGCACTCCCCGACTGGCACTACGAACAAATGGATATGCCGAGTCGCCTACTATTAGCGATCATGGTTTTTGCCCTGCTGCTCACTACCCCGCCCTCGCTTAAAGCGGTGTTGTATGGCTGTGCCATTGGTGCGTCTGCTGTCGGGCTAATTGCGCTTTATCAACACTACATGCTCGATATTCGTGCACTGGCATCGGGCGGGTTCATGCCCATTCAAGTGGCCGGCATGGCTGCAAGCCTCAGTATTTTCAGTATTTTTGCGTATATTTATAGTTGCCAACACGCGCTGCCAACATTAAAGAAACTGGCTTTTTTTGGGATCACCTTAGGGTTTATTGCCACATTATTGAGCGGAGGACGTGGCTCGTGGGTTATCACTCCCTTTGTGGCATTATGGGCCGTAATATATTACCGAAAAGCGTTTAGCCCAAAAGACTATGTCGCGATGGCTGCCAGTATCGTACTGATTATTGCCACTGCACTGGTGCCCGCGTTAAACAGAGCGGGGCTCGTATTCTCAGACTTAAACCAATACCAACAAGCCACCCAAACCATTGCGCCGACGCAAAGCACCGAGAACACACCAACCTCTGCCACCCCTGCCCCCACATCAGAAGGGGAGCAGGCGGCAAACACACCAACCGTTAAAAGCTCCTCAGGGATACGGGTGGAATTATGGAAAACCGCCCTGCACCTATTTTCTGATAATCCAATCGCGGGAACCGGTTACACCCACTACACGCAACACAAGCAGCAGGTGGTTGATCAAGGATATGTCGACCCGATAGTGATGCACTTTAGTCGCGCTCATAACCAGTTGTTAGAAGAGCTGCAAGTGAAGGGATTAATTGGCGGCATAACGCTCCTTTTCTTGCTTATCGCACCTTGGCTCGCGACGAAAAAAGTACACGTACCCGCGCGCCCAGCCAACCAACTCGCCGCGGTGATGCTGCGTTGTCACGTGGTCCTGATAGCCGGTTACATGCTGACACAGCACTACATTAACCACCATTCAGGTATTTTGTTCTTTTCGCTCGGGGTGGTGATATTTGCCAGTATGGCGTTGCGGGGAGAGGCTAGAGGCTAGAGGCTAGAGGCTAGAGGCTAGAGGCTAGAGGCGATTTTATAAGCCGCTTTGAGATTTTCCTAGTCTCCAGTTTCTAGAAGCGAAGCGTCTAGTCTCTTCTCCATATTCCAGATCCCGAATACCGATGACGGAATACAGAGTACAGAAAAAACAAGAACCCCAATGCAAGATACAAGCACTGGGGGTTTTAAATACTCAACCAACAATGACGTTTCAACCACTATGAACAACATCGTCGCAATTACCGCTTGTCCGACTGGTATCGCCCACACTTACATGGCGGCTGAGCAGCTTGAGAAAGCCGCCAAAAGTCTTGGTATTCAGATAAAGGTGGAAACCCAAGGGGCAATGGGGATTGAAAATGCCTTATCACTCGATGAGATCATGAAAGCAGAGTGCGTGGTTATTGTCTCTGATATCGAGCTAGAAAAAGCAGAAAGGTTGAGTCACTCAACCATTGTTCGCCTTGCCATGGAAGACGTTCTCACGGATGCGAAAGCGGCGCTACAAACGCAACTTTCCCTATGACGGGCGCATTTGTTTGCTTTTCGGCGCCGCTGCAAGGTTTAGTCAGCTGGCAAATGAGCGAGTTGGCAAGGCTATGCTCACTGTTTAGTGGAAAAAGCACCTTTGTGAATGTCAGCAAAGACTGCACAGCAGCGACCACCGACACCTTATCCATGCTTGCCACGGGCACCCAGCCCAATGATATTTGCCTGCTTCTGATTGAGGGAGCAGATGCCGAGCTAATGTGCTTAGTGCTCGCTGAGTACGTCAGTAAGCACTGGCATTTACTCAGCACCTCTGCGTTTACTGCTGCCGCAAACAATCCGTTAGACACGCCATCGCGCTTCGCGCATCCAAATCTGTGCGTTGAAAGATTACACACCCAAGCGACACAGTGTGAATCGCTGTTTAGGGAGATCGTTGAACGCGTCGCGGAAAAAGACACATCACTGCAAGCTTATGCGGCTTTTATGGCGCGAGAAGCGCATTCATCCACTTACCTTGGCGATCAGGTTGCACTCCCCCATATTATTGATAGCAGCATCCCTCATCCCGCCATCATAGTGACTCGCTGTCAGCCAGCGATTACCTGGTTGAATCAAGAATCGGTTTCACTGTGTATTGCGATCGCGGTCCCCAGCGACATCGAGCGTACGACACTACGCGCCATCAGCCGCCTGTCTCGCCGTTTGTCTTCATCCGCATTCCGGCGCTGGCTGATACACTGCAATGACATTCCTACCCAAATTGCGATGCTAGATGCCGCATTAGATCAGGATTGATGACTGAGCCGTCGATATTCAGAAGGGGTCTTGCCCGTTCTCGCTTTAAACACGCGGCAGAAATAGTTCACATCATTAAACCCACAACGACAGGCAATATCGACTAATCGGAACTCATAACGCATCAACATAAATTTGGCTCGGTCAATGCGCACCCATACAATGTAATCTGCCAGTGTCATATGCCCATATTGTTTAAATAAACGTGACAGATGGCTCGGGCTGATGTGGAAATGCGCGGCAATATCCGCACGCGAAAGGGCTTGCTGGTAATGCTCTTGAATGTAAATACAGATCCCCTGGTAGAGATCTTCCCCGCGAGAGTGGGCATTGAATATTGGTTTATCAACTAATTGATGGGTGTAGGCTAACAACGCCTTAATCAAATACCCATCGGTTAGGTGCTTGTTTGGCTCTTTCGCAAGCGCGTTTAGCGCTTCTAGAATGTTATCCACCGCAAAGCCTGCACGCATCGGCACGGAGAACTTCTGCACACCGTAAAATCCGGCCACGTTAGCGCGTTTATTCACAAGGCTAAACCCCAACTGCCGGCGGCCATACAGCAAACTCAGCACCGAGCATGAATGTTGCCAATCGGGTTTGTTCCAGCAGTTTGGCGCGATATAAAGCGCCTCGCCACCGACCAACGTGTGTGTTTTTACGCCCTCAGGCGTCGAGACAATATTGGTATATTGACCAGACACCACAATTTCTAAGCGTGGAAAGTTAACTTGATAGCTAAAAGCCTCAGGCACTTGCCAATCATTGGCAAAGATCACCCGACCAAACTGCTCGTCAGGTGATTTCAGTAGTTCAAGCAAATGAGAAAAGCTGGTAGGTGTCGAGGCTTTCATTATCATCCCTATCCGATCGTTTTCGGGCTCGCTGTCCAAAACGGCAAATGACCGCAAACGGCGTCAGTACGACGCATCAGCAACACCGCCATTATACCCATACGATCTGCCATTGCCGCTAATGAGCGAGATCACATTAAAAATGGTTGGGCACAATCATCCAGTAAATGCTATTTCTCTGCACTATTTTCCAGCCGCATACGGGCGCAAACTGATCACCATGTTCACACGAATCGGCAGGAGCCCATCATGATATCTGAACTGATCAACGAGCGCTTGATACGTCTCAACCTCGACGCCACCAGCAAGCAAGATGTATTTAATGAACTGAGCCAAGCATTGGTCGATAATGACCGTGTTAGTGATAAAGCCGCATTTATTGCGGATGTGAATGCGCGCGAAGCCCTAGGTAATACAGGCTTTGAAGCGGGCATCGCACTTCCTCATGCAAAAAGTGACGCCGTTACCAAACCCGGTGTGGTCATCGGTATTAGCCGAGACGGCATCGATTACGGTGCAGAAGATGGCGAGCGGTCTCATATCTTTTTTATGATTGCCTCTCCCACTAACGGTGGCGACCATCATATTGAAGTGCTGGCTTCCCTTTCTTCCAAACTTATTGAGCCAGGATTCACGCAAGCGCTGCTTGCAGCCAACACGCCCAGTGAGGTCATGACACTTCTGACTCAGCCCAGCAAAGAAAGCAATAATACGGGACCGAAAAAAGGCCTCCTTATTGGTGTAACCGGTTGTCCGGCGGGGGTGGCACATACCTATTTAGCGGCCGAAGCGCTTGAAAAAGCCGCTGACGAACTGGGTTATGAGATAAAAGTAGAAACCAACGGCTCGATTGGGGTTAAAAACTCACCCACACAAGACGACATATTACGCGCCGATGCGATTGTCGTTGCTTGTGATAAACAAACCGATATGACCCGTTTCAACGGCAAATCTGTGGTCGAAGTCGGCGTTAAAGAAGCAATTCGCGACGGTAAAGGCTTAATCGAAAACGCACTTAATGCCAGCCCTTATCAAGCTGCGGGTACGTCCAAGCAAAGCACAAACACCAACGCACCGTCCACTGGCACCACAAACTGGCGGAGTAACTTATATCGCTATCTGATGAATGGTGTCTCGCACATGATCCCCTTTGTGGTCACTGGCGGGCTATTGATTGCGCTGTCTCTCGCCATTGGCGGTGAGCCAACGGAAGCGGGCATGGCCATTCCAGAAGGCAGTGCATGGCAACAAGTGCTCGATGTCGGTGTGATTGCCTTCCAATTAATGATCCCAGTGCTTGCCGGCTATATCGCCTATGCGATTGCGGATCGCCCGGCACTTGCGCCAGGGTTAATTGGTGGCTGGATTGCCAATACCGGCAGCTTTTACGGCGCTGAAGCGGGCACCGGCTTTATCGGTGCCATCATTGCGGGTTTACTTGTGGGGTATTTCGTCAAATGGGTCAGCGGAATTAATTACCATAAATTCCTCCAACCACTCGTTCCCATTATGATTGCGCCGATTACCGGTACCCTGTTTATCGCCGCGCTATTTATCTTTGTGATTGGGGCGCCCATTGCCAGCCTGATGGATTCACTTACCGCCATGCTCACCGCCATGAGCACCGGTAACTACATTTTATTAGGGATTGTACTGGGCGGCATGGCAGGCTTTGATATGGGGGGGTCCATTCAATAAAGTGGCTTTCTTATTCTCCGTGGGGATGATTGCAAGCGGACAAACTCAATTTATGGGTGCGATGGCTTGTGCTATCCCAGTCGCTCCCCTAGGAATGAGTTTAGCAACCGTGCTAGGCCGTAAGCTTAATATCTTTGAAGCCACTGAACACGAAGCCGGTAAAGCGGCGGGGGCTATGGGCCTGGTCGGAATTTCAGAAGGGGCGATTCCCTTTGCCGCCCAAGATCCTATTGCGGTGATCCCCGCCAATATGATTGGTTCGATGGTGGCGGCGGTGATGGCCTTTGGATTCGGTGTGACTAACAGCGTGGCGCATGGTGGCCCCGTGGTGGCATTACTGGGCGCAATGAACAAACCTGTTATTGCCCTTATTTGTATGATTGCCGGCGCGGTGGTGACTGCATTGGTTTGCGTTAGCTTGAAGAAGGCGCGCAAAGCCCAGTGGCTGCAATCAGCCGCTTAATTATGCTATAACCACACCATTATTATCACTTTCGGCCTCGCCAATCAATGGGGGAGCTGCACGGCTCTGCCAGCACTGTTTAATATTGCGAACCCCGACCAACAGCCGCAAGCTGAAATCTGGATGGGCGCGCACCCTAAAGCCAGCTCCGAGATACACGTTGGCGAAGCTTGGCTGCCGCTTAATACCTTGATTGCGTCTGACCCGCAATCCGCCTTATCCGCTGAGATTTATCAACGCTTTGGTGAACTGCCTTTTCTATTCAAAGTGCTCGCCGCAGACACAGCGTTATCCATCCAGGTACACCCAAGCAAACAAGAAGCCGAACACGGCTATCAAAAAGAAAACCAACAAGGCATTTCCCTATCAGCCGCACATCGTAACTACAAAGATCCCAATCACAAGCCTGAACTGATTTATGCGCTGACCCCGTTTAAAGCGATGAACGGGTTTCGCCCTTATTCAGACATTATTGCGAACATTGCAAAAGTCAATCACGATTCACTCACTACTATTTTTCAATCCTTTACCGATTTCCCGGCTGAAGACTCGCTACAAAGCGCCTTCGCTCAGCTATTAGCGCTTGAGGCAACCGATAAAGCGGCAGCAGTCGACGGTTTAATGGCAGTGGCCAATCAAAACGCGACGGAAGCCCCCTTCGATACCATTATTGATTTGGCGACACAGTATCCAGGCGATATTGGCCTGTTTGCGCCGTTATTGCTAAATGTCGTGACACTCGCGCCGGGGGAAGCGATGTTTTTGCACGCGCGCACCCCTCACGCTTACATTCAGGGTGTCGGACTCGAAGTCATGGCCAACTCCGACAACGTATTGCGAGCCGGACTCACCCCCAAGCATATCGATGTTGATGAGCTGATTGCCTGCACAAGCTTTGCTCCTATAGCAACGGCTAACATAACACTCGAACCGACACGCACTGACCAAGGAACGCATTACCCGGTCGCGGTGCCTGATTTTTCCTTTACGCATTACCTTCAGGTTGACGATCTCACATGCCATATGCACAGCGGTGAAATCATCTTCGCCATTGATGCCCCACTGACTGTTTCTCATGGCGACCACAAGCTGACCATTGAAAAAGGCGAGTCTATTTTTATACCGGCGTGTACGAGCGAGTATCAATTACACTGCCAGGGCGGCGCTGTGAGGGTGTTTAATCAGATAGGATAAATGAGGAGGGGCCTAGAATACGGAGAAGAGCAGCCTCGTACTTGCATTGAGGCCTTTGCTTTTCCTGTACTATGTATTCCGTAATCGGTATTCGTGAATGGGAATACGGAGCGCTGCGCTTACAGAGTACGGGAAAAAGCCGCCTCGTGCTTGCATTAGTTTTTTTGCTTTTTCTGTATTCAGTAATCTGTATTCGTGAATGTGAATACGGAGCGCTTCGCTTACAGAATACGGAGAAGATCGAGGCTTGGAACTGCTTCCTGACCTTTTACTCAGCCGTTTATCGTATTTGTCTTTTATGATGCTTAACGTTTGTTGTGATGCCTTTCACGATTTATAACCTACTCAATAAAAACTAAGACAATTTCCTAGTTCAACTAAGCCGTCGTCTCAAGGGAGCGGCGTCATCGCGCCGTATACTGCTTGCCATTACCTCCACTCACTTACGAGCGAACTTATGTTGAACTTTCTCAATCAAGTCAGAAAGCCCACATTAGATCTGCCAGCTGAACAGCGCAGAAAAATGTGGCTCAAACCTTTCCTGCAATCTTACTTAGTCGTTTTTATTGGCTATTTAACCATGTATCTGGTGCGAAAAAACTTCAACGTCGCTCAGAACGATATGATCAATCAGTATGGCCTCTCCATGACCGAATTGGGGATGATTGGTCTCGGTTTCTCTGTCACCTACGGGATTGGTAAAACCGTTGTTTCCTACTACGCCGATGGCAAGAATACAAAGCAATTCCTCCCGTTTATGCTGATCCTTTCTGGTCTTTGTATGCTTGGCTTCAGCTTTAGTTTGGGCGGCGGTAGCATCAGCCTCTTTCTAATGGTGGCGTTTTACTCACTGAGCGGCTTTTTCCAAAGTACCGGTGGTCCATCAAGCTACTCAACCATTACTAAATGGACACCGAGCAACAAACGCGGGTCATACCTTGGTTTGTGGAATATGTCGCACAATGTCGGTGGTGCCGGTGCCGCCGGTGTGGCCTTGTTTGGTGCCAACGTTTTCTTTGATGGTAACGTCATCGGGATGTTCGTGTTCCCTGCAGTCATTGCAATCATCGTTGGTGCAATTGGGATGCGATATGGTAGTGACTCACCAGAAGCCTATGGGCTAGGCACCGTAGAAGAGCTTTTCGAAGAACCGATAAGTGATGAAGATCGTGAAGCTGAAGAAAACAAGATGACGAAAAAGGAAATGTTCCTTAAGTATATCTTGAAAAACAAAGTCATTTGGCTGCTATGCTTTGCTAACATCTTCCTATACATCGTTCGCATTGGTATCGACCAATGGTCTACCGTGTATGCGTATCAAGAGCTGGGCTTCTCAAAAGAGACCGCGATTTCTGGCTTTACCATGTTTGAAGTCGGCGCGCTGGTTGGCACACTGATGTGGGGATACCTTTCAGATCTTGCTAACGGGCGCCGTGCACTGGTTGCTTGCGTTTCCCTCGCACTCATTGTCATGACACTCGAGTTCTACCAATACGCCACCAGCGAATTTATGTACCTGTCTGCATTGTTTGCGCTCGGTTTCCTCGTGTTTGGTCCGCAACTATTGATCGGTGTCGCCGCGGTTGGCTTTGTACCGAAAAAAGCGATCAGTGTCGCCGATGGCGTGAAAGGTACCTTTGCGTATCTGATTGGTGACAGCTTCGCTAAACTGGGCTTAGGGATGGTGGCCGATGGCACGCCAGTCTTTGGCTTAACGGGCTGGAAAGGCACCTTTGCGGCACTGGATGCCTCTGCACTGATCTGCTTAGGCTTACTGGCCATGGTGGCTGTCGCTGAAGAGCACAAAATCCGCAAAAAGAAAAAGGCGATGAAGCTCAAGGCACAGGCATTATAAATTGAACGCGCAGTCAGCCCCACAGCGCTGCGCGCTCAACAATTGATATACCACATTGCATTAGCGTCATACTGGCGCTAATGTACTGCTTTTTTGCAGGCAGTCTATGATCAACGTTGTATTGATTGACGACCATCGAATCGTACGGTCCGGTTTTGGTCAACTGTTAAATATTGAACCTGATATCAATGTGATTGGGGAATTTGGCTCGGCAAAAGAGGCCCGCCAGCACCTACCTGGATTGTCGGTGCATGTCTGTATTATGGATATCTCTATGCCTAATGAGAGCGGCCTGCACTTACTCGAGCAGCTTCCCTCTAGTATTAACACATTAATGCTAAGTGTTCATGACTCGGCCAGTATGATTGAAAAAGCACTGCAACTGGGTGCTAAAGGCTACCTCAGTAAAAACTGCCACCCAGATGATCTCATTCAAGCTGTGAGAACCTTGGCACAAGGTGGCTTTTTTGTGACCAAAGATATCGCACTGCAACTCGCTGCACCAACCCACCCTTCGTCGTGTCAATTAACCACACTCACCCGCCGTGAAAAGCAAGTAGCGACACTGATTGCAGACGGATATGACATCAAACATATTGCCGACCAATTGGGGATTAGCCCAAAAACAGTGCATGTTCACCGTGCCAATGCAATGGAAAAACTCGCGGTCGATAACAATGTGTGCCTAGCAAAAAAACTCCAACAGGATGTATGAACAAAGCCACGGTTAACTGGATCATCAACGCCCTTTGCATTTTGTTTTTCGTACTCTGTGCATGGGTCAGTCTTTGGGTGATCAGCCGTTTTCTCTTGCCCACGAATACCCTCGCAGTGGTATTTTTACCCTTTGCCTGTCGCCTTGGGTTGATTATCACAACTCGTCGTACGTATTGGGCGGCCATTTACTTGGCCGAATGGCTGGCCTTGGCCATTCTTTTTCAATACTTACCCAGCCAAGATTGGCTTCGTTTAGGGTTACTCAGTGTTCTTTCATGGCCAATATGTCATGTACTAACGGCTTATGCGCACCGCCACCATTGGCCGTTTTTATTACTCGCCAGTGTGGCGGGGTTGGGCCAAAGTGCCACTATCGTGAGTCTGGGGGCGACGTTATCAAGCGATAACATGCTGTTATTACTGGCGCCGCTTACCGCCATGTTAATTGTCCTGCCCTGTTGCTATTTGCTCACTTTTTACCTGTTCTCAAAGCCATGGGGCATGGTTTCTGCCCGTATCGCACACACGCCGATCCTCTTTCATTGGCGCGATGGGCTAATATGCAGCGCCGCGTTTATCTTTAACTTACTCATTCAAACGCAATTACCTCCCTCACTGGACCGTTTTGCACCGTTTTGTTTGGCGATTCCCATCATTTTGTTTGCGCTAAAATATGGCTGGCAAGGTGCATTTCTTGCGACTCTGTTCAATAGTTTGGCATTGGTGGCTGCCCATACCGACGCCCCAGCGACCGCCACGGTAGCCACTGTCGAGTTATTGTTATCACTTGCTGTGCAAACTATGACCGGCATTGGGCTGGGGCTTGCCGTGCAGCGTCAGCGCGATCTTACTACTGGTATTCAGCAACAACTGCGCAAGAACCAATATTTGTCGCGTCAACTGATCAGCACTGAAGAAAAGATCCGACGAGATATTGCTCGCGAGCTACACGATGATGTCGGCCAGAACATAACCGCCATCAAAACCCACGCGAATATCATTAAACGACTGGATAACGATCACGCTTATGCCCCGTATGTGCAAGTGATTGAAGACATGTCGATGAACATTTATCAATCAACCAAAACCTTACTTGCGCAATTGCGGCCAACCGTTTTAGATGATGTTAGCTTTGATGATGCCGTTAGCCAGTTGGCGCATGATATGGGATTTGCCGCCCAAGGGATTGATATAAGGCTTTCGATTACTCACCATCATCCAGTAAGCGACACCGTGCGTGTTACCCTCTACCGAATTTGCCAAGAGGCATTGAATAATATTCATAAACACGCCAATGCACGTCATGTCGCCGTTGTTATTTCATTGGGTCATACTAGCGCCTTGCAAGTGACGGATGACGGCTGTGGTTTTACCCCTAAAGACACCGTTAACGGCTTTGGTCTGAAAGGCATTCGAGAGCGAGTCGTAGCAATGGGCGGCGATTGCGATATTCAATCCAATCAAAATGGAACATCGCTCACGCTATCACTTCCACACATACCTTAAACAAGTAAGATCATGACAACACAGACGCGTACCCAAGACACCCTCTACGCCTATTGGCGGCGCCATATTATGCTGGGCATGTATGTGGGCTATGCAGGCTTTTATTTAACCCGTAAAACACTGAGTGCTGCCTCGCCGGCGTTGATTACAAACCTAAATATCGATATGGCGCATATCGGCTTAATGGGAACGCTATTTTCGTTAACCTACGGCGTGTCGAAGTTTGTATCGGGAATGATTGCAGATCAAACCAACTCACGTTTTTTTATGAGCACAGGGCTCATATTGACGGGCGTGATTAGCCTGGTTTTCAGCCAAATGCACAGTATTGCTGCTTTGACTGCATTGTGGGTGGCTAATGCTTGGTTTCAGGGATGGGGATGGCCAGCGTGTGCCAACTTGCTAACCAGCTGGTACTCCCGCAACGAGCGTGGCGTGTGGTGGGCTGTTTGGAATACAGCACATAACCTTGGTGGTGCCATTGTGCCGGTGTTAGTCGCGTATTTAGTCATCCATGTGAATTGGCAGGCTGGGTTTGCCTTACCCGGCGTGGCCGCGATTGTGATTGGGCTGTTATTGTTTTTTTACTTACGTGATAAACCCAAATCACTTGGGTTGCCCAATATTGGCGATTGGCGCAAAGACAAGCTAGAGCAATTTCACGAAGCAGACAGCCCTTCTTTAGCCTATCGCACTATTTTGCATCGCTATGTGCTCACCAACCGCTATCTGTGGTTACTCGCGGTCAGCTATATCATGGTGTATATCGTCCGCACCGCCATTTACGACTGGGGCAATATTTATCTTACCCAACAGCATCACTACAGCTTGATTCAAGCCAATGTTGCCTTGGCCATGTTTGAAGTCGGCGGGGTATTAGGCTCGCTGGTCGCAGGCTGGGGATCTGACCGAATTTTTGCCGGTAACCGCGGGCCCATGTGCATTTTGTTTGCCACCGGTATTTTTCTATCGGTCGCTGCGTTCTGGCTATTTCCGTTCACCGACATTTTTATTCACGCACTGTTGCTATTTTGCGTGGGCTTTTTTGTGTTTGGCCCGCAGATGCTCATTGGCATGGCTGCAGCTGAGTGCTCCCACAAACAAGCAGCAGGCGCGTCGACAGGCTTTGTCGGCATTTTTGCCTACTTGGGCGCAGCTGCAGCTGGCTACCCTCTCGCGCTGATTATTGAAGCTTTCGCGTGGCAAGGCTTTTTCATCGCTATTGCGTTATGTGCGGTGACCATTGGGCTGGTACTGCTCCCTTTTTTAAGAATGCAGGTGGATACGAGCGAGGGAAAATAGAACAACGCAGCGACGCGGTTTAGAGCTAGGACGCTAGGCCCTTGTTATCTTAAGTCGGGATCAGCTACTAGTAAAATATCATCCGCTAAACCTTTCATGATCTCAGTGCGAGCAAAACTCGCTGTAAAATCAGTTCTTGGCTGCGTGACTAATTGTAAGTTGGCAAAAGCGTCTACAGCATCTTTATCATTGCAAGGTGAAAAGATTGCTGCATTGTCGATATTCTCTTGAATAAATTTTGCGGCAAAACCGCCAACTCCTGCCCAAATTGGCTTTCCAAGTGCAGCATACTCAAAAACCTTAGAGGGAAGCACTTTTTTAAAGGCGTCATAGTCATTCAAGTGAAGAAAAAGAACATCGGCACTCTGGTAGAACCCAATTAACTCCTCTCGTGAGACCGGATCGACTAGTTCCACATTAGTACAGCCGGCATTTTGGAGCGCCTCAACCAAGTGCTTATATCTGCCCCCATCACCGATGAGCTTAAATTGCAACTTTCCTTCAAAATGTTTTGCTAAATTTGGAATTATGTGGTGTAACCCTTGGCCTTCACCCATATTTCCTGCGTAGATGACTTCGGGAATTGTGCGCGCACTAGACTGTTCAACTAACGGGCTGGCTTCAATAAAAGCTTTATCTATACCATTAGTAAATAGGCTAAATGCTTGATGAGGGTACCGATCCTGAAAGTAGGGCAAAAAACCACCAGACACCAAGTTGACTTTACTCGCTTTTTTGACAGTCCATCGTTCAATAAACGCAAAAATAGGCTTTATTATCCAAGCTAGCTTTCTAGATAATACATCCTTGATCGTATCGACAAAAATATCGCGAATATCAAGATATAACGGTACTTGCTTGCATTGTGAGACCCAAGCTCCTAACGCAGCAGTCATTAGCCGAGAGCTGCTAGCATAAACCAGATCATAATCGTTTCCCTTAACTAATTTATGGACTTGGCGTGCATAAATTACAAAAGCTTTCGATTGATCCAGCATCCCACTTTTGTGAGAAGGTAAAGCCACACGATGAATTGTTAATCCGGAAGATGTTTCCTGCTTAGGTGCATCCACACTAAAACTAGAGTAGCGATTAGGTAGCGTAGTCATCACCGTGATTTCGGAGCCTCTGGGCAGTTTTTTTTGTATCGCTTCGACCAATGCGGTATTGCGAAAAGACCCTGCAGATAAGTCAGGTTGAAAATGAAAACTGAGAATTAAAACTTTCAAGTCTCACTCCATGAAATGTGAGTTATTAGGTTATTAGAGAGAAAGGTCACGATGAGACAATGAGTTGCAACAGATAAACCAAAGCCAGGATGCCACTCACTGGACTTTTGCTGCACTATTCCACCTTCAAACCTTAATTCAACGACCTGCCCATTCTGCAGATAACCTTTCCAATGACTTCCAGCCACTCGTTCAAGGCACACCGCTGGGTGAACATGAAAATAGGCTTTAGCCTGATTAAATAGCCCTGTTACTCTATCTTCAATTACTAACGAACTCGGATTAGCAATCCACTGGCGCTGGTGTGTTACCTTGCCGCGCAAACGTTGATAGCCATCATGAGCAGCCTTAATTTGAACTCGGTGGCTGTTATTTTTGATGCTAAGGTCGATCGGTTTTGCCCTTCGAGCTACACGAAAGCCGGCCCATACCTCAGACGAGTTATGTCCATCAACCTCAACTGTATTGTGTGCGGAAGTAGCACGCTGTTGCTGGCGCTCAATCCCTTCTCCATACTGAGATATTCCGGAGTTCACTAATACACGCTGAGCAAAAAGACTCAGTTCAAAACTGAGAGTATCAGCATGAGCATGTCCTGGTTGATAATCCGGCCCCACCCGGCCAACATCTAGAACAATGCGATGTTGCTCAGGCCAGTCAATCACCGCGTAACCACTAGCTTTCATATGATTAAATTGCAAGGACGCATTGTCGTCGTCTGTATCACTACTCGGGCTACAGCCCAGTTGTTCGGCGTAGCGTTCCAACTGCTCTAAGGTTGGCGCGATACCCAAAGTGGCATCGTTAAAAAAAGCAATATCGCCATCTGGGTGGATCAGTTTACGCAACCATCTTACACCTTGCGTGATCACTCTCCGCCAACACTCAACTCGCTCATCGAAAATCGCCAACTGAGTCTGTTGTTGTAACTGTACGAGGTCACACACATCCCATAGAAGTGTTGCGTGGTACATCGGGGACAACTCATAGTGCCCACCATCGGTTAAGAATTGTTCACTAACTTCTTGATCCAGTATTGTTAAGCCTTCCTTTAACCAAGTGTCACCTTGTCTTCCACCCAAAAAAGTACCAACAAAAACCAACGCCTTTGCATTGGCAAAGAGATGGTTCGCGAGTATATGAAATTCAAGCTGTTGTATTAGCGCATCAGCTTGACAAGCCAAAGAGCGCAACCACTGCCTATCAATGGTATCCGGTGATAAACGACTAAAGAACTTAGTCCAATTGACTATGCGCAAAGATAAGCAATAAGGCTCCCACCCATTACCCTGGAGTGGTGGATTAGCTGCAATCCAATTCTCAACAAGTAGTCGGCATAGTTCGT
This sequence comes from Salinivibrio sp. MA440, assembly GCF_001996265.1. Classification (NCBI taxonomy): domain Bacteria; kingdom Pseudomonadati; phylum Pseudomonadota; class Gammaproteobacteria; order Vibrionales; family Vibrionaceae; genus Salinivibrio; species Salinivibrio sp. MA440. The sequence continues at coordinate 4,065 of NZ_MUFI01000048.1, read as the reverse complement.
CACGACTACTCACGCCTACGGCGTTAAGATCATCCTGATAATGAAGGTTATACAACCATAACTTAGAAAACCGATGGTTGTTCCACCCACTCGTTAAATCACCAGTTTCTCCTAAGAAAGTGAAACCCTCACCATCATCGGTGGCAGGTAAAAAAAATGCAGCGCCAGACCAAGAGCCTAATACACCACGTACTTCAGGCTCCGACATGTTTTTTAAGCGAGGCTTACGCATTTTGTAGTAAAGACGGTAAGCCACCTGCCTTATTTTGAGGTAGTGTACCGTGTGTAGAAGAAGGAATACTCGTTTCATTGAGCTTTCAAAAACTCCACGATGCGCTGGCAAGCCTTGCCGTCACCATAGGGGTTATGTGCTTGTGACATTTTTTGATAAAGCTCTTTATCATCGAGTAATTCCTGTACTGCTTGACGAATCACACTAGATTTTGTCCCGACAAGACGAACAGTGCCGGCATCCACCGCTTCAGGCCGCTCGGTAGTATCACGCATAACTAATACCGGCTTACCAAGTCCTGGGGCTTCTTCTTGAACGCCACCACTATCAGTCAACACCAAGTAAGCATGTTGCATCAAATACACAAAGGGCTCATAACCTAGAGGGGCTATTAAATGAACATTTTCCAAGCCACCCAGCAAACGGTTGACTGGCTCTTGAACATTTGGATTAAGGTGAACGGGATAAATAAAATGGGTGGTAGGGTTTGCCTTTGCTAACTCTCCTAAAGCTTCGCAAATATTTTCAAAACCACCACCAAAGTTCTCGCGTCGATGGCCTGTTACCAACACATAGCGGTTTTGAATGGCTCTAGAATCGAGTCCGGCTGACAATAACGTTGTACTAATTTGCTTTTGTAAATCAGGTGACTTCGCGATTTTCTCCGAAACCCACAACAGCGCATCAATGACAGTATTACCGGTAATCACCACTTGGTTGTCACTAATACCCTCAGATAGCAGCGCATTTTGATTGCGCTGGGTGGGAGCAAAATGCCAATGCGCCAACCTACCCGTTAACTGCCTATTAGCTTCTTCCGGCCAAGGAGAGTACAAGTCTCCAGTCCGCAAACCTGCTTCGACATGTCCCACTGAAACCTGTTGGTAAAAAGCAGCCAGAGAAGCTGCAAAAGTGGTCGCTGTATCACCATGTACCAGCACCAGATCCGGATTGAAGTCTTTTAATACACCCCGTAACCCCAACAATACCTTGGTAGTAACATCATACAAATCCTGCCCTGGTTGCATCACATTCAGATCATATTCAGGTTGCAACTCGAACAAGGATAAAACCTGATCAAGCATTTCCCTATGTTGCGCCGTAACAGCTACGCGTGTTTCGAAATGTGCATCAGCTTTTAGCGCCTTAACTAAAGGCGCCATTTTGATTGCTTCAGGGCGTGTTCCAAAAACTAATAATACTTTCATGCTTGAGTCACCCCACAGAAGTCGAGCACTTGGCCTTCAACTTCAAGATCTTTAAACTCTTGGTGCGCCACGAGATATACGACTAAATCGGCTTTTCCAGCAGCCTCTTGCCAATGAGTGAGAGATACGCTGGCGTGGGATTTTAAATTTGGCTCTACAGCCAATGGGTGAGTGCCGGCTGCAACTAACTGCTGGAATACCCAAAGTGCCGGAGATTCGCGTAAATCATCAATATTGGGTTTAAACGCTAGCCCCATGCAGGCTACCTGTGGCACTCTACCTTTTTCAGCTTTGAACCGTGCGACCTCAGTCTGAACTCTTTCCACTACCCACTCTGTTTTACGCGTATTCACCCCACGACCGGTGCGAATTAACTGAGCATCTTCTCCACCTTCATGGACGATGAACCAAGGATCTACGGCAATGCAGTGCCCACCGACTCCTGTACCAGGTTGTAGAATATTAACTCGCGGGTGACGGTTAGCGAGGCGAATTAACTCCCATACATCAATGCTAAACTTGTCACATAGCAGTGAGAGTTCATTAGCGAATGCGATATTGACGTCACGGAAGCTATTTTCGGTTAGCTTTGCCATTTCAGCGGTTCGTGCCGTGGTAACCAAAACTTCGCCGCTAACGAACGTGCGGTAAAATTCTGCAACCTTTTCACTTGCAACTGGTGTCATACCACCCACAATACGATCATTTTCCACCAATTCTCGCATAATATGACCCGGCAAAACGCGTTCTGGACAGTGGGCGATATACACTGCTTCGATATCAACGCCTGCTTCTCGCAACACATCTGCCACTTTTTCAGTCGTTCCTACTGGTGAGGTAGACTCCAGAATCACCAAGTCACCCGCTTTGACTACTGGTGCAATAGAGCGCGTCGCATCTAAGACATAATCAATATTGGGCACATACCCCTCATGAAATGGTGTGGGTACAGCAAGAATGAAAATATCCGCGGGCTCAGGCTTCAATGAAGCTGTTAGTTGGCCAGAATTGACTGCCGAACGAACAAATGAATCAAGTTCTGGCTCAACAATGTGAATTTCACCTCGGTTTATCGTATCAACGACTTCCGAAGAAACATCAACACCTTGAACTTGATAACCACGGTTAGCCAATAGGGCGGCCGATGGGAGGCCAATATAACCGAGGCCAACGATACAAATCTTTAACTCTAGTAGCATGTCAAAACTTACTCTTTGTTGAAAAAATGAAATATTACTAATTTAACCCTATGATACACGCAAAACGCATGAACATCCGCGTCATGAAAGGCTTCCCAGCACGGTCGCCAGGTACTCCTGGTCCATCGCACACATCATTCGCTTGCGTTGAATCCCGGCTTTGAAACTCTTCTCTTGCTTTAATAAATTCAAAACCATTTGCCTTATTCTTGCAAATACTTCCGCTCGGTCATCCACCCTAATTCGACATGCATCTTCTTTTAATCCAACATCGAGTTGCCAGTGCATTGATTCAATTAACCAGTGCGAGCGAGTGGCATCATGAAGCTCTTTCGCTGTCAGTGCTTTTGAGCTTATATAATAGCGTACAGAAATATCGGATTCGTCGGCGTGTTTGCCTTCTTGTCGAACACTCACCATGATGCCCATCGTTTTTAGTTCAGGCCAATCATAAGCCAAATCACCTAATACACTTAAATCGGTATTGATGAGTGCGCATCGTGTTTCTAAACGTCCATGCGATTTCTCTTGTGATGAGTAGCTATCACCTCAAAGTTTTGAAGCATTGAAGGCCGGTAATAGTTATCAAACGCTTTGTCTAACTTGCCTTGGTTTCCTTTAACAGCGAGCAAATAATCGGCATTTTTATTAATGATTTTCTGTGCGATTTTTCGCTGACAACCCATGGCATCTATAGTAATTAAACACCCAGAAATATCGAGCAATTCCAGCAGCTTAGGTATTTCAGTAATCTCATTGGTTTTACTATTTACTTTTGACTGTCCGAGGCATACACCGTTTGCGGTTGCGAACGCATTAACCATGTGAATAGCTGCTTGGTCTGTTGCTCTGTTATACGACCCATTCAGTGTTTTTCCATCAATGGCAACTACTTCACCATCCGTTAATTCATGACACGATTTCATCCATTCTATGAAGGCTTTTTGTAATGCTATTGTACTGATGGTTCCCATCACTCTTGCAATCGTATCTGCCGAGGGTGATGTTTTACCTGAGAAGCCAAAGCGTAATAAAAAATCACGCTGCTTACGTCGATAATCACTAATACCTTTCCAGGTATCATGACCAGACAACACCGCACAAATTGTTATCAAAATAATATCTGATAACGTATGTTCAACTTTACCTTCTTGGCGAATGTCTCTAATGGAAACGAAATGCATAAATGGACTTTTATCTTCTGTCATTTTTAATCTCCTAAACGTTAGGAGACCATTAAATCGCACTAAAAATGATCARCAAATTGACCCTTTGTTTTCACTTATTTTAATTGATAAACATGGCATGACGCACGGTTTTCAGCCCTAAGTGACAACTTAGTCATTAAGTTGTTAGCCCAGGCGTGGCGCGGATCTTCATGCGTTTTCCCTGCCCTGAAACGTCTATATATGCTACAAAAACAATC
>NZ_MUFI01000047.1:0-28671 GCF_001996265.1 Salinivibrio sp. MA440 | reverse complement strand
TCATTGATGAGTGTTTAAAATATGGAATAGTTCCTTTTGTAACGCTCTATCACTGGGACCTTCCTCTCTGTTTGGAAAAAGACGGAGGGTGGTTAAATAGAAAAACAATCGATGCTTTTTTGAACTATGCAAACGTTTGTTTTGAGAGCTTTGGTGATCGTGTCAAACATTTTATTACATTCAATGAAACCGTTATTTTTTGTGGGYACGGATATCTTGCGGGTGCGCATCCTCCGGGTATTCATAATGCGCCAGAAAAGTATTTTCAAGCGACGCATCATGTTTTTACTGCGCATGCTAAAGCTGTAATCGCATATAAAAAGCGTAAACAATATGGAGAAATAGGCTTGAGCCATGTCTTCACACCCGCGTTTTCAATTGATAATAGTGAAGATAACCTATTTGCAGCCATGCACGCTAATCAGTTTAACCTTAATTGGTTTTATGACCCTATTTTGAAGGGAGAGTACCCAGACTATGTGATGGCGTGGCTCGAAACCCAAGGTATCCAACCCAAAATAACGGCAGATGATAGAGAAAGTTTAATAATTGCTGCACCACTCAATGACTTTATTGGATTAAACTACTACCAGCCCATGCGGGTAGAAAGAATACATATGCCAGGCGATGTTGTTGAGCCGACGCGAGAGAACGCGACAGGAGCCCCCGGTAATCCGAGCTTTGACGGTGTATACCGAACGGTCGCGATGGATGATAAGCGATATACAAAATGGGGATGGGAAATATCACCTGATGGCTTTGTGAGTGGTCTACAGCTACTAAAAGAGTACTATGGTGATGTCAGAATATATATTACTGAAAATGGTTTAGGGGATGAAGACCCTATTATAGATGGTGAGGTCTGCGACATTCCAAGGATTAATTTTATTAATGATCACTTGGTAGCTGTAAAAAAAGCGATAGAGCTTGGTGTGAATGTCAAAGGCTATTACGCATGGTCGGCAATTGATTTATTGAGCTGGCTCAACGGGTTTAAAAAGCAATACGGGTTCATCTATGTTGACCATGATAATGGTTTAGCCAGGAAAAAGAAGGCGTCGTATTATTGGTATCAAAAAGTAATAGAAACGCGAGGCAGTAACCTTAAGAGCTAGTGCTTTATAGATAATACTGTTACTGTTTATGTTTAAACGCGGGTAATTGAACCCGCGTTTTCTGATTATAAGTTCGCAGATGTTCTATTTATCTTCGACCATGCGAAAAATCCCTTTTTATATTATTAAATATCATAGACCAAGCTATCTGCCGCCAAGAATGGCCATTGTAAGCGGTGGGGGGCTGTATCGTCATGGTTAAAGAAATAACCAATATGTGGCATGGCATAAACGGTATCGCCCTTTTGATACGATGCGGCTTGCCAAGCATGATGAGTTAGGGTGGCCTCCCACAATTGATCACTTTCCCAACCTTGTGGTGCCAGTGATACGCGTACCTCGGCGCCGACAGGGTTGACTGATACCACGCGCATGGGCAGCGATACCTGGCTGTTCGGTTTATCGGTGATGGTCAGTTCATGGCTGCGTACATACAAATCGCCGGATTGTTTGGTCTGCGCATTGAGGGCGGGTTCGATAAAGGCGTTACCATTTTTCCATACCCCTTGCTGAAATTGGCCGGAAAAGACATTCACGTTCCCCAAAAAATCAAACACAAATCGACTCTTCGGCGAAGCATACAGATCAACCGGGCTATCGACTTGTTCAATTTGCCCGTTACTCATCACCACCACCCGATCGGATAGCTCCAGCGCTTCATCTTGATCGTGAGTGACGAACACGCTAGTGAATGCCATTTCATCATGTAGGCGTCGTAACCATTGTCGTAGTTCTTTACGTACTTGCGCATCTAATGCCCCAAACGGTTCATCCAAAAGTAAAATTTCTGGTTGCGTCGCGAGTGCACGTGCCAGAGCGATACGTTGTTTTTGTCCGCCCGATAATTGTTCGGGATAACGCTGGCGAAGATGACCAAGCTGGACCACCTCGAGCAGCTCGTTAACTCGTTGAGTGATGGCGGCCGCTGAAGGGCGCTCGCGCCGCGGCATGACTTGTAAGCCGAACGCAATGTTTTCAGCGACTGTCATGTGTTTAAACAAAGCGTAGTTTTGAAAGACAAAGCCAACGCGTCGATCGCGAACATGCACCTGGGTGACATCGCGTTCGCCAAAATGGATTTGGCCACTATTGCTGTTTTCTAACCCCGCAATAATCCGCAGTAACGTGGTTTTTCCCGAACCTGATGGTCCAAGTAACCCCATCATTTCACCCTTTTCTATGGTGAGAGATAGCGGCGAAAGTGCCTGAAACTGGCCAAAGTGTTTGGTGATATTGTCTAATTGAATTTGCATTATGTTACTGCTCACTCTGGGTCGTTTGTGGGATAAATTGGGCTGGCGTTGACGCGCTGTGCTCATCAAGCGGCGTTACGTTTGTCTGTGCGCGTTGCTGACGCCATTCCACTAAGGCTTTGAGCGCCAACGTTGCCAATGCCATAAAGGCAAGCAAAGAGGCACAAGCGAATGCGGCTTGGGTTTGATAGTCTTCATACAGAAGCTGCACTTGCAAAGGCAAGGTATTGGTTTGGCCACGAATGCTACCTGACACCACTGCCACCGCGCCAAACTCACCGATGGCACGGGCATTGGTCAAGATCACCCCGTATATCAGGGCCCACTTGATGTTCGGTAAGGTGACGCGTCGAAACAGTTGCCACCAAGACGCCCCTAAAATCACCGCCGCTTCTTCTTCGGCGTGTCCTTGCTGTTGCATCAGCGGAATAAGCTCGCGAGCAACAAAGGGGCAGGTGACAAAAACGGTGACTAATACAATGCCAGGCAGAGCAAACATCACTTGTAAATCATGCTCAAACAACCACGCGCCTAGCCAGCCGTTACTACCGTACAGCAGCAAATAGAGTAGACCAGCGACCACAGGTGATACCGCGAAGGGAATATCAATCAAGGTGGTGACCAGTTTTCGGCCTGGGAACTGAAACCGAGTTACCGCCCATGCGAGCATGACACCAAACACTAAGTTAACCGGCACCGTGATAACGGCAACCAATAGCGTTAACCCAATCGCATGGCGTGTATCGGGGGCAAGAAGGTGCTCAAAATAGGTACCAATACCGTCAGAAAATGCAATAGAAAAAATGCTCAATAAGGGAAGCACCAACACGAGCGCAACCAGTATCAGCATTAAGCCAATCAAACTACGTTTGATCCAAACAGAATCACCGATTCGGGCAGTGTGGGGAGTCATAAAGCTATCCTTAGCGACCGTGAATGCGTTTTAAGTAGCGACCTTGCCATAGGTTGATCGCAAACAGTAACGACAATGATGCCATCAAGATCACTGAAGCAATGGCGCTTGCCGCTGGGAAATTAAACTCTTGCAAACGGACAAAAATCATCAATGAGGTGATCTCGCTGACGTAAGGTGTATTGCCCGCAATAAAAATCACGGCCCCAAATTCGCCAAGACTGCGCGTAAAAGATAAGGCGATACCTACTAATAAAGCGGGTTTGATGGTCGGCAGGATAACGCGCCAAAACACGGCAAAATCGCTTGCGCCTAATAAGGTGCCAGCTTCTTCTTCCTCTTGAGAAATTTCTTCCAGTACGGGCTGTACGGTGCGCACGACAAACGGCAGGCTGGTAAACATCATCGCAATCATAATGCCTATCGGCGTATAAGCCACTTGTATACCGAGGTTCGCGAGTACGCTACCTATCCAGCCATTATCGGCATACAAGGTAGCGAGGGTGACACCGGCGACTGCGGTGGGCAGTGCGAAAGGCAAATCCACCAACGCGTCAATAAAGCGTTTACCCGTAAAATCGTACCGCACCAACACCCACGCAAAGAGCAGTCCAATCGCACCATTAAATAAGGAAGCGATAAGCGCCGCGCCGGCCGTGACTTTATAACTGGCGACAATACGTGGGTCTGAGATGGCAAACCAATATTCTTGCCAAGTCATTTGACTGGTTTGCATGATTAAACCACTGGCTGGCAGTAGTAAAATCAGGCTAATAAACAATAGCGATACGCCCAGACTGATACCAAACCCTGGGAGTACGCGCTGATGACGCACTCCCCGTGGCATAGATTGGCGTTGATGCGATAACGATGGCATAACGTCTCGATTTAAGTCGTAATAGAAATTAGCGGCGCTGGAGCTGGTCTAGCTTTCCGCCACTAGCAAAGTGAGTTTTCATCGCCTTGTCCCAGCCACCCGCGATCTCTTCTACCGTCAGCAATTCAACCTGAGGGAAGCGATCGGCATACTCGTCTGCGACGGCTTGGTGATGAACGCGGTAATTAAAGTTAGCCAGTAAGCGCTGCGCTTTTTCACTGTAAAGATAAGACAAATACTCTGTCGCCAGTTCAGTGGTGCCATTGCGTTTAGCATTTCGCTTTACCACGGCAACGGGGAATTCAGCCAGGATCGAGGTTTTAGGCACCACGATATCGTAATCATCACTGCCATATTGTTGGCGGATGTTATTCACCTCTGATTCGAAGGTGACTAAGACATCGCCAATGCCACGTTCAACAAATGAGGTGGTTGCGCCACGGCCGCCGGTATCAAATACGGCCACATTGGCGAGTAACTGCTTCAAAAACGCATCTTGCTGTTCAGTGTTGTCTTTGCCAAACGTTTTTTGCGCATAACCGAGCGCGGCTAAATAGGTATAGCGCGCATTGCCTGAGGTTTTTGGGTTAGGAAAGACCGATGCGACATCGTCTTTGGCAAGGTCGTCCCAGTTTTCAATATTTTTGGGATTGCCCTTACGCACCAAAAAGGCGGTGGTGGAATAATAGGGCGAGCTGCTATTGGGGAAGTTGTCTTTCCAATTGGCATCGATCAGTTTGCCTCGATCGTGCAGTACCTGCACATCAGTGACTTGGTTAAAGGTGACGACATCCGCTTGCAGCCCTTGCATAATTGCGCGCGCTTGCGCCGATGAACCGCCATGGGATTGCTTAATCGTTACGGAGTCGCCGGTTTTTTCTTGCCAGTGCTCTGCGAATAGTGGGTTGTAGTCGGCAAAAAGCTCCCTTGCGATATCATAAGAAGAGTTCAACAGTGTTTGTTCAGCGGCGAATACCTGTGCGCTGCTGGTGGCAAGTAGGGCTGAGAGAGCCAGCGTTTTGAATACCTTCATTGTAATGTTCCTTAATGACCGGTTGATGCTTGTTCAACAAAAGAAGTAGCTATAAGTCACAGAATAAAAGCAATCATTAGGAATAAAAAACAGTTTTACTATAACCATTTTGTATATGTTAGTGACAATTTATCTGCGTGCCAGTGATAAACCCTTGTAACATGGCGTTTATAGACAGTGCCCCACGGCATGACGCCAGTGAAAAAGATAGGCAGAGGTAAGAGACGTGACTGATTTCCCAACGCTTGAAGACTACGTAGGACAAACACCCTTGGTACGCTTGCAGCGTCTAGGCGCTGATACGGGGAGTACTGTTTTGATTAAACTTGAAGGCAATAACCCGGCCGGTTCGGTCAAAGATAGGCCAGCGCTGAACATGATTGTGCAGGCCGAAGCGCGTGGAGATATCCAACCGGGCGATACCTTGATTGAAGCGACCAGTGGCAACACCGGAATAGCGCTAGCAATGGCGGCGGCGATTAAAGGCTATCGTCTGATTTTAATCATGCCTGAAAATGCTACCCAGGAGCGCAAAGATGCGATGTGTGCCTATGGCAGTGAGTTGATTCTCGTCTCTAAAGTGTCGGGTATGGAAGGTGCGCGTGATTTGGCGTTATCCATGCAGGCACAGGGCAAGGGCAAAGTGTTGGATCAGTTCAATAATCCGGATAACTTTCAGGCTCATGTGACCGGTACAGGGCCTGAAATTTGGCAGCAAAGCCAACAAAAAATCACCCACTTTATTGCCAGCATGGGCACCACAGGCACCATTGTGGGCACATCAAAGTACCTAAAAACGCAAAACCCCGCGATAAAAACCATTGGCTTGCAGCCGACAGAAGGCAGTGCCATCCCTGGGATCCGGCGCTGGCCGGCTGAGTACTTACCCGGCATTTATACTGACGAGCATATCGATGTGGTGATGGATATTTCTGAGCAAGACGCCAAAGAAACGGCGCGAGCATTGGCGCGAGAAGAGGGAATTTGTGCGGGTGTGAGCTCTGGCGGGGCCGTATATGCGGCACTGCAAGTTGCCAAAGCTGAACCCGACTCTGTGGTGGTGGCCATTATTTGCGATCGCGGCGATCGCTATTTATCGTCGGGATTGTTCTCGTCGTAATAGGATAAATCGTGAGCAGGCGGCGATTGCGCCGCCTGTTCTTTTTTACTCGTTGTTTGTTAACTTTCTGTCGCGAGAGCGCGGTTTGAGCTGGCATTGAACACTTGTACAAGCCGCATCCCGACTAGCATGCTAATCACAAATAGACCGATCGGTAGTGCGCCGGAGCCAATAGCCGTGATCGCCGGTCCTGGGCAAAGTCCGGCGAGTCCCCAGCCGGTGCCAAAGAGTAATGCGCCGCCGATGAGTTTTTTATCAAGCGTTTGCGTCTTGGGTAGACAAAATTGATCGGCCAGTACGGGGTTTTTCTGCCGACGTACGCCCAAAAAGTAGCCGGGAACAAAGACCAACAGCGCACCGCCCATCACAAACGCAAGGCTGGGATCCCACTGGCCGAATACATCCAGAAAGCCAATCACCTTCGCGGGATTGACCATGCCTGACACCATCATACCCACACCGAAGATAAAGCCTGAGAGTAGAGCAACAAGGCGAAACATAAGCGATAAACGTCCTTAAAAGTGTAAACGAACAAAAACAGTGACAAAGGCAGCACCCATAAAAGTGAGCGTTGCCACGATTGACCGTTTCGATAAGCGACCCATGCCACAAATGCCATGACCACTGGTACAGCCGTTACCTAATTTAGTGCCTATCCCGACCAGCAACCCCGCGAGTACGGCAACCATAGGTGTGAGTGCAGGCGCAAGGCTTGTGTAGTTGGGTAGTTCAAAACCGATAAATGGCATGAAGACCCCCGCACTGACCATACCCAGCAAAAACAGACCTCGCCATTGAGCTTCACGGCCGTGTGATGATAACGCGCCTGACACAATACCGCTGATCCCGGCAATACGGCCATTGAGTGCTAAAAGTGCGAGACAGGCAGTGCCAACCAGCATGCCACCAAACAAGGCATCCCATGAGATTTGAAACGTCATGATTTTCCTCTCAGTGAGTCAAAAAACGTTATGGCTAAAGGAGAAGGGCAGCATACTTGAACACATTTATAAGTCGATACTAATTTAGGGTTGGGTGTTTTATTTGCTTGTTGGACGTGTTGACCTGTGTTAATCGTTGCTCCAATCTAATTTAAGCTAGACTGAGCAATACGCACCGTCTTAGTCAGTAAAAAACGAAGGTGCAATCATAGAGTCGGTAGGTTACGCTCTCTGCATTTTGGTTATCTGAGCAACACTGGGCAAATTATACTTATTTGATTCAATAGCTTGAAGCTGTGAAGCGATAGAGCTGCTATACTCGACGAATATCACAGCCGTAGGTGTCAAAGAGGAACAACTGAGCAGTGTTAAGAGATAAAAAGGCTTTTAATGAAGAAAACAACGTACTACGCACTAAAATTAGCATTAACTTACTTCTTTTTTGCTTCGTTGTGGATACTGTTTTCCGATAAATTGGTTAACGTGCTGTCCGATAATCTTGAAATGTATACTTGGGCACAGTCGTTCAAGGGGCACCTGTTTGTCGTTATTACCTCAGTGTTACTTTGGGGGTTAGCACAGAAAAATAATCGTGATTTAGAGCGAGCGAGTGACATCGATACGGTTACCGGGCTTCATAGTCCCTCCGTATTCATTCGTCGCGCTGATACATTACTGCAGCGTGCTAATGCTGAGTCGTGCTATATGTTGTTTGTACTCGACATTGATAACTACACGTCGGTAACCAATAAGCTGGGCTTTGATCGCACCAATCAACTGCTGATGGGGGTGGCGCGTAAAATAGATACGCCCACCGTGCCTGAAAACCTAACCTCGAGAGTTCACGCCGATAGATTTGCATGTTTGTTGACGTTGTCCGATGTTTGCGAAATGACGCCATACATTGACAAGTTACATCGTCAGTGTAACCAGTTTTTGCAACGATACGATAGAGACATTACCTGTTCGGTAGGCGTGGCGGTGTTTGACTCGGATGGCGAAGACACCACGGCTTTAATGACAGCGGCGACACGCGCATTGAACGAAGCGAAGAAGCATAAAAATGCCGTTGCATATCACGATATCCATCTGACAGAAGAGGCTAAAAAGCGGCAAAATCTTGTCTACGATCTTCGCCAAGCCATTGATGATAAGCAGATTGATATTGTTTTTCAGCCACAGTATCGCTTGTCTTCTGGAGAGTTAACCGGCCTAGAGGTGTTGGCAAGATGGACACACGATCAATATGGCAATATACCCCCGAGTGTGTTCATTCCCCTAGCTGAAGAGCAGCATTTTTGCGAGGATTTAACGGCACTGGTGTTAGAAAAAGCCGCCAAACAACTGAATGAAAGTCAGCTGCTAGGCAATATGGTTAAACGGGTATCGGTCAATATCTCCGCGGTTGAATTTAACAGTGTGGACGCGATAGCACGTATCGATACCTATTTGCAGGCCAACCCTGAATTCGCTCGTTATCTTTGCCTGGAGATCACAGAAACTGCCGCATTAGATGACATTATTGAGTGCGCGCGGGTTGTTGATACGCTTAAACGCCATGGCGTCACCTTTTCGATCGATGATTTTGGTGTTGGCTATACCTCGTTGGGTATTTTTAACCGGATCAACGTGGATGAAATTAAGATTGATCGTAGTTTTATCCAGGCAATGGAAAAAGATCACCGTGCTAAAGCGATTACTGCCGGCATTATCGGGATTGCTAAAGGTTTGGGTATTCATGTTGTGGCTGAAGGCATAGAAACGCGTGCGCAACTAGCGTTACTAAAACAGCTCGATTGTGAATACGCGCAGGGTTTTTATCTTGGACATCCAGCGCCTTTAGAGCAGTTGGCTGTAGCCCAGTCGGTTTAATGGTCATGACTTTGGCCAACGTATAAAAAGAAAAAAGCGCGAGTGTTTTTATCTCGCGCTTATTGACGCTCTAGCTTTCAATGTCGTTCAATAAAACCGCAAGCTCATCAATGCTTTGAACCGTACTTTCTACCAACTCGCTAATTTGTTTGCTCGATTGGTGAGAGACTTGAGCCAACTGGCGAACCTCATCGGCGACCACCGCAAAGCCGCGCCCGAGATCACCGGCACGAGCGGCCTCGATCGCTGCGTTCAGTGCCAGAAGGTTGGTGCGCTCTGAAATGTTGTTGATAGTATCGATAATTTTCATCACTTCCTGGCTTGACTGAGAAACGGACTGCATTGATTCTTGGGTTTTTTCTACCGTCTTTCTTCGATCGCTAATGTCTATCCCAAACATCACGTAACTAACGATATTACCGGCAAAGTCTTTAAGCACACAAATACGAGAGTCAATGACCAACTCGTCCCCTCGTCCATTAAACTCAATCAGACTCGATGAATATCCTTGTTGCGTGAGCTCATCATTGAGCTCTGTAACCAATTTGTTATGGATATGACGACAGGCGTCGGTATAGTTCACACCAATATGAGTCAGTTTTTCTTCAAACAGTGGGTTGATGGTATCAAGTTGGCCATCAGGTTGAATTTCCATGATTACCAATGCCCCACCAATAGCATCAAGCTTGCGGGTAAAGTCGATATAGGTTTGTTTTACTTGCGTGATGTTCGCCTGTACAGAGATGTAGTGCGTAATATGGTGGTTGTCATCCCAAATAGGATTGATAGAAAGTGATATCCAATAAGGCTCCCCACCTTTCGTATAATTTAGAATCTCGTCATAGAAAGGTTCATGACGGGCAAGATGATCACGAATATTCTGTACCGTTTCAGGATTGGTATCTTTTCCTTGGAGGACATGACCAGGCTTTTTCCCTTTCATCTCATCCAAGCTATAGCCCGACATACGCTCGAAGCCACGGTTTACGTAAACCACTTCTCCTTGTGGGTTAGTAACAATGACCGCATTATCGGTTTCATTCGCGACCATGGATAAGAGCCGCATCTCTTCACGCCGCTTAACCGCTTCGGTCACATCTTTTACAAACGCAGTGTATAAAGTGCGATCATCGAGTCGGATTTTGGACAAAGACAGCTGTCCCCATAGAACACTGCCGTCTTTATGTTCAATTTTTACTTCTCGACTGGTACCGACAATCTTATCTTCGCCTGTTGTGCGGTTGCGGTTTACATAGTCATCATGGTTGGCTTGGATTGCATGAGGCACCAACATTTTAACGTTCTTGCCATGAACATCTTCTTTGCTGTATCCCCACAGCTGCTCGGCCGCTTTGTTGTAAAACGTAATACAGTTATTTTCATCAATGCACACTACCGCATCAATGGCTTGTTCGAGGGTTTGCTGCATCATTTCACGGCCATCTCGCTCTTCGGTCACATCACGAACGAATGCGGTATAGTGCGTTTTTCCTGAGACCTGTATTTTAGATAACGACAACTGCACCCAACACAACGAACCGTCCTTACGCTTTAATTGCACTTCACGTGAGCTGCCAACAATCCGGTCCTCTCCGCCATCTCGGTGACGATTTACAAACTTGTCGTGATTCGCCTGCAACTCTGTAGGGATCAGCATGGCCACATTCTGACCCAATACTTCTTTGGCAGTGTATCCCCAGATACTCTCTGCCGCTTTATTAAAAAAGGTAACATTATTACGATGATCAATCGTAACGATCGCAATGATGGCTTGCTCAAGCGCTTGTAAATGAGAGTTAGAACGGCCTAGCATATTAATTCTCTCCGTTAGTGACCTTTAAAGTATTGAGGCAAAAGGTGTGAACTCTAAGTTAGTATCTTAATTATTGACAAAACTAACAAACCATGACGGTACTTAATATGTATAAGCCAGGTTGGGCGGGTTTTCCAATAAACAAAAAGCGCGAGCATTGGCTCGCGCTTTTGACTGGCAATGATTCGCGTTTAAGCTGTGGCAAACTTGTAAGTGCGATAGCCGCCTAGTAAATTACGGGCTTTAAAGCCATGATTGACTAACTGGCGATAGGCGACGTTGCCTCGCAAGCCGACTTGGCAGTAAATCAAAATTTCTTTGTCTTTGGGAAGCTCATGAATGCGCCCGCGCAGTTCGTCAACCGGAATATGGATATCGCCTTCGATATACTCACCGTTTTCGCGTTCGGGGGCATTGCGCACATCCAGAAGCACTTGGTCATCACCTAGGGTCGCTAAATCGTGATAATGAACCGCTTTTGCGTCGCCTTTGATCAGGTTAGTTGCTACAAACGCGGCTTGGTTGATCACATCTTTAGCACTGCCATACGGTGGGGCATAGGTCAGCTCCAAATGCTGCAGTTGCTCAACCGTCATCCCAGCACGCTGTGCAACCGCCATGACATCAATGCGTTTATCAATGCCATCTTTGCCTACCGCTTGTGCGCCTAAAATAGCACCCGTGTCGGGTGCAAATAACATTTTAAACGAGACAATTTCTGCGCCCGGGTAGTAACCCGCATGACTTGCCGCGTGAACATAGACTTTTTGGTAATCAATGTTGGCCTGTTTAAGTTGCTTCTCATTTTGGCCCACAGAGGCAACGGCCAGATCGAAAATCTTACAAATGGCGGTGCCTTGGGTGCCAAGATAATGCTCAGTGCTTCCTAGCATGTTGTCAGCGGCCATGCGCCCTTGACGGTTAGCCGGTCCAGCCAGTGGTACCAGCGTCGGCTTGTGAGTGACAAAGTCGATTTCTTCGACGGCATCCCCGACCGCATAAATATCTGGGTCTTGGGTCTGCATGGTGCTGTTGACCACGATCCCGCCTTTTTCACCAATCGCCAGGCCGGCCTGTTGTGCTAGGGTGACTTCAGGTTTTACGCCGACAGCCATGATCAACAATTCAGTGTGTAGCGTGTCACCATTATTTAGCGTGAGGCTCAGTGAACCTTCTAAGTGTTGCGGTTCACTGGGTTCACCGGCGTCATCACTGGCCACATGCGTGGTTGGAATGTATTCGGCCGACGCCAAGGCCGTCCCCAGGCGTAAATCAATGCCATGATCACGAATGCTCTGATGGGCAAAGCCTGCCATTTCGCGGTCAACCGGCGTCATCACCTGATCGGCCATTTCTAAAAGGGTGGTTTCAATGCCACGCTGATGGAGTGCTTCCATCATCTCGAGACCAATAAAGCCTCCGCCGACGACAGTTGCGTGACTGGGGTTGTTCATCTCGATGGTGTGCAAAATTGCATCCATGTCCGGGATGTTGCGCAAAGAATGTGTGAGTGGGTTATCTAAGCCAGGAATCGGCGGCATAATTGGCGCCGCGCCAGGGCTTAATAGTAATTTGTCGTAGCTCTCTTGATAGGTGCTGCCATCGGCCCGAGTGACCGTAACGGTTTTGTTTTCGCGGTCAATGTTACTGACGGCGCTATTAATACGCACATCGACATTAAAGCGCGCACGAAAACTATCTGGCGTTTGTAGCAAGAGCTTACTGCGATCCGTGATATCGCCACCGATATGGTAAGGCAAACCACAGTTAGCGAACGAAACGTAGGGGCCGCGTTCGAACATAATGATCTCAGCGTCCTCGGTCAGACGGCGTGCACGAGCTGCAGCAGAAGCGCCACCGGCGACGCCTCCAATAATTACTATCTTGGTCATTTTGACTCCGTTAAGCGTGACGTAATCCAAGTTTTTTCAGGAAAAAGGCTGCCGGACAAATCCCTGTAAACGCGCTTTGAATGAGGTTTACGCCCACGAATACAGTAAGCCAAACAAATTGGCTGTGCACGGTGAGGGTAAGTACCACAGAAAGCAGCACTATGCTGCCAGCGATCACGCGAACTGCATTTTCAATTGTCATTGTAAGACTCCTTTGCATTGATATTGCACCGTAGCTACCGCTCGACTGACGTTGGTTGCTTTGGGTGCGTGTCCTGTTATATGGATTGAATCCAGCGTTAGTTTCACTGTAGTCGCTATGTTTAGAAAAGTCTAATGATAATCTGTCTAAATTAGAGTTGACTAAATAATAAGAGGGGCTAAGCTTAAGGAAGTCCTTACAACAGGAGCCTAACATGGTGGTTCAGACAAGGTTATATGAAAAAGATGATGTGCCTGATATGGACATTGGCGCAATGCGACAACAAGCATCGAAAGCGGCGACCTTGTTGAAGGTAATGGCGCATCCTGAGCGCCTGGTGGTGTTATGTCAGCTACTGGCTGGAGAGACCCATGTGGGACAGTTGCAACAAGGTTCGAGCCTCAGTCAGTCGGCGTTTTCTCAACACTTAAGCGTGCTCAAACGTCATCAACTGGTGAGCGTACGTAAATCATCACAGCAGGTATTTTATCGCTTACGAGATCCCAACGTCGCGGATATTATCGCCACGTTACAACGCATCTATTGTCCGTAATCTTGATTTATTACTCGTTGTTGTGATGCTACCAACATATCAGACGGCGATGGTTAACTAAGTTATATCTAGGCATGTAGACGTTATATCCATTCCGTAAAGGATGCGCACGGACGACAGCAACAAGGAACTTCTATGCGAGATGATCAACCTCAAGGCCCGTTTATTACCCGTGTGATGAACAGTTTTTTTCCGCCTATTTTAATTGCGTTGGCATTTTTGGTTGGGGCTGCCGCGCTGTGGCTTACACCCAAAGAGGAAGATCCGCAAATTGTGGTGCCGATGGCAGATGTGCTGATACAAGCACCGGGCTTAAGCGCGCAACAAGTGGCAAAGCAGGTGACGCAGCCGCTAGAGAAAAAAGTCAGTCAAATAGACGGGGTGGAGTATGTTTATTCCACGACACAAACCGGATCGGCGCGTGTGACCGTGCGTTTTTATGTCGGAGAAGATCGCGAATCAGCGCTGGTCAAGCTATATAACAAGCTGTACGCCAACCAAGATGCGATCCCTGCCGCGGTGAGCGAGTGGGCGATTAAGCCGGTTGAAATTGATGATGTCCCTATTGTGATGGCGGCGCTGCGTAGCGATAAGCCAGATAGTGTCGATCATTACGCGCTGCGTCGTATTGCTGAGCAAGCCACCTTGGATTTAAAAGCCCTTCCCCAAACCAATGTGGTTAACGTTGTCGGGGGTATGCCACGCCAGGTGTTAGTGGCTTTCGATCCGGCGGCAATGGCAAGTTATCAAATCAGTGTGGCCGATTTAACCCGTGCGTTTTCACTGAGTCATCAAAAACGTAACGCCGGTGATATTCAGCATCAAGGCCAGCGGTATGTCCTTGAAACCGGACAGTGGTATCAAAGCCGTGACGATATTCGCCAGTTGGTTGTCGCGGTTGTGAATGGCAAGCCTGTGTACTTACAAGATGTCGCCACGTTAAGTGATGGTCCCACTGAGGCCAGCACCGATACTTGGATCCAATCGCAACAACAGACCAAACCGCATCCCGCTGTATTTATCTCGGTTGCCAAGCAAAAAGGCTCGAACGCGGTGACGGTTGCCGACGATGTAACGCGCACCCTCGATCGTTTAGCGAATACCCAGTTCCCGGAGGGCGTAGAGGTTGAGATTATTCGCAACTATGGTCAAACCGCTGATGCTAAAGTCAATAATTTAGTCTCGAGCTTAGGTATTGCCGTGCTGACCGTGGTGGTGTTTGTGGGGCTGTTTTTAAACTGGCGCAGTGCCTTGGTCGTGGCCATCGCGATTCCGATTAGCTATGGCGCGGCACTGGGGCTTGATCTCGCTTTTGGGTATTCCATCAATCGTGTCACCTTGTTTGCTCTGATTTTGGCGTTGGGCCTGATTGTCGATGACCCAATAGCCAGTATCGATAATATTGAGCGCCACCTGACCCATGATAATAAGCCGCGGGGTCGCACCATTGTGCTGGCGATGCTGGAAATCAAACGGGCACTGATCATGTCGACGGTGGCGATTGTTATTGTGTTTACTCCGATGTTTTTTATCACCGGGATGATGGGACCTTACATGGCGCCACTGGCATTTAATGTGCCTGTGAGTGTGGTGATCAGTACCTTGGTGGCGTTTTTAGTCACGCCTTGGCTGGCGAAAAAAATTGTTCGTGCCTCAAATAAGGGTGATGACTATCGTATGGAAACGACACCACTTTATCGGGGCTATCGTCGACTATTACTTCCCCTGTTAGAAAATAATCGCCGTGCGAAAAGGTTTCTTATGGTAGTAGGGGGGCTGTTTGTGGTAGCGGCGATGTTACCGGCGCTACGTCTCGTGCCGCTTAAACTCTTACCCTATGACAACAAAAACGAATTTCAGGTGGTGTTGGATTTGCCAGAAACCGCCAGTTATGTCGAGACCTCGAATGCATTACGTGAGATGAACACTTATCTTCAGCAGCAAGCGGAAGTTGTCTCTGTGTCGGGGTTTGCGGGGCTTGCATCACCGATGGATTTTAATGGCATGGTGCGTCATTATTTTGCGCGAAATGCCCCCTATCAGGGCGAATTGCGCGTCGTCTTGGTGGATAAGCAGCGGCGAGAATTACAATCACATGGTTTAGTGACCCGCTTGCGTGATGATCTGGAATCGATCGCAGCCAAACATAATGCCGACATACAACTGGTGGAAATGCCACCCGGCCCACCTGTACTGGCGACCCTTGTCGCAGAAGTCTATGGTGCACCGAGTACGCCTTATGCAGATATTCAAGCGCAAGCCCAACAGGTTGCGGCGCGATTGGAACGAGAAGCGTTAGTATCGGAAGTCAGTACCAGTATTCAAGGACCGCTATCGCGCTGGCAGTTTGTGGTCGATCAAGAAAAAGCGGCATTGTCTGGCGTTGCTATCACTGATATTAACCAAGCATTGCGCGCGGCCAATCAAGGCGTCACGTTGGCTCACCTGGCGGATGCTGATGAAATCGATCCCTTACCGGTCACGCTGCGTTTAGCCCCGGATGCACGCGATAAACTGGATACCTTATTAGCGCTTCATATACGAGGCCGTGCCGGTGTCGCAAAACAATCGGTGCAAGGCGCTTTGGTCGATGCACCGCAACCGCTGGTGGCATTAAGCGAGTTGGGGCATTTTGAGCGACAACCGGTGGACCAACCGATTTATCATAAAAATCTTCAGCCTGTGGTGTATGTCTATGCCGAGCCAATTGGACGTGTACCTGGGGAGGTGGTCGCTGATGTGATCGCTGACTTTAATCAGCCAAAAACGGATACACCACGGCCGCTTGCAGCGCGTAGTTACCTCGACAATGGTGCTGGTGATGGTTGGCAGGTGCGTGACGATATTAATGTTGTTTGGAGCGGCGAGGGAGAGTGGAAGATCACCATTGATGTATTCCGTGACCTTGGTATAGCTTACGGCGCCGCTTTGTTAGGCGTCTTTATCGTGATGCTAATCCAAACCGGCTTACCGGCGGTGTCTGGGATGATTATGCTGGCAATTCCCCTCACGGTAATCGGCATCATGCCCGGTTTTTGGTTGCTTAATGGCTTAAGTGGCGACATTAACGGCTATCCAAACCCAGCACTTTTCACCGCTACCGCGATGATAGGCATGATTGCATTGGCCGGCATCGTGGTGCGTAACTCCCTGGTATTGATTGAATTTATTCAGCAATCATTGGCGCGCGGTATGGAACTTAGTGAAGCCTTAATACAAGCGGGAGCGGTACGTATGCGGCCGATTTTGCTGACCGCCGGTACCACCTTATTAGGGAATGTGATTATTACCCTTGACCCCATTTTTAATGGTCTCGCATGGGCCATTATTTTCGGGATTGCGGCATCAACCGTCTTTACCTTGCTGGTTGTGCCTGTGGTGTACAACTTAGCGTATCAAAATCATCCTACCCATGGCTTACCGGCAGAAGGAGACGAGGCATGAATAAGAAAAAAGGATTACAGGCCGTCGTGCTGGGCACTGGATTGTTAGTGCTATTTCTTGGTATGGCTGGGGTCTTTACAGAAAAGGTGACCTCAAAGGCCAGCTCTTCGCAAGGAGCGGACGATCATAACACCTTGACGCTTACCGCGATTGAGCAGCCGCAAACCCGAACTTTTTCAGGGCAGCTGGTGGCGCGGCAAAACGCAACATTGGCGGCGCGAATGACGGCAACGGTTGCCGATGTCCTGGTCGATGTTGGCGATCGCGTGGAGCAAGGCGATATACTGATCCGCTTAGACAACGCCGATCTCAGTGCTAAAGTGCGCCAAGTGCAACAAGCACTGGCCTCAGCACAGTCACAACTGAATACTGCGCGCAGCGATTATCGCCGGATGGAAACCTTATTAGCGAAAAAGCTCGTGCCGCAATCACAATTCGATGATGCTGAGAACCGCTTAAATACTGCGCGCTCTGAATACCGCCGGGCGATTGCGGCAGTGGATGAGGCCGAAACCCAGTTCGGATTTAGTCTAGTGCGCGCGCCATTTACTGGACTGGTCACCGAAAAAATTATCAATCAAGGGGATACGGCGACGCCGGGTGCAGCGATGCTGACGTTGTACAACCCAGACAGCATGGAGGCACAAGTGAACATCGCCGAGTCTTCACTGCCTTTTGTGACTATTGGAGACACGCTTCAACTACGCTTGCCAACTTATGAAAAAACATTGACCGGAACGATACGCACGATCACGCCGGCCGCCGATGCGACGTCACGTAGCTATCGCGTTGCTTTGACTTTGCCTGTCACAGACGGTGACGATCAGGCACGACTACCTGGTATGTTTGTTAAAGTGACGGTGTCACAAAAGGCGAGCTCTATTTTATCGGTTCCTGCTAACGCGCGTTACCAAATTGGTCAACTTGACTATGTGAACGTGGTTGAAGACAACCAAATTATAAGACGCTTGGTGGTACTGACCGAAGAGGGCCGAGTGCGAAAAGGGCTAAAGGCTGGCGAAACTGTATTACTGCATCCTAAATCGCAGAAGACTGACTAATCGCGTTCGCATTTTTAACAATGTCGACGATACTTAGAGGTGAGTTATCCCTCAAGGAGTTGACTATGAAGATTGCGTTACTTTCTGCCACGGCCTTAGCCGGCAGCTTATTATCAGGACCAGCGATGGCACTCGATACCTCATCGCTTAAAGTGTGTGGTGATGGGGCGAATTGGCCACCTTTTCACTATAAAAAAGGCGAGAATATCGAAGGCTATGACATTGATGTCCTCAATGCCATCTTTCAAAACAGCGGAGTAGATGTATCGGTAGATTTACCGCCGTGGAAGCGGTGCGTTTTTGAGACAAAATCAGGTAATTACGATATTGCGCTCAGCGCATCTTACAGCGAAGAACGCGATCGTGATTTTCTTTTAACTGACTATTATTACACTCTGCAGCCTAGCTATATTTACTCAACCCAACAACATCCGAATGGCCTGAACATCGAGACAGCGGATGATATTAACCAGCTGCGGATGTGTGGCCTTTTGGGCTATAACTACACAGGGTTCAGTGTTGATGATAGCCAGGTGAGGAAGTCAGCAAAAGACTTTAAGCAACTGGTAAAACAGACGCAAGCAGGGCGCTGTGATGTATTTTTAGCACGCTACGAGATACTCGCAGGGTTCAAAGCAGCACAAGGCATTGATTACCTCGCTGGCGGGATGCAAGTCGAGCCGATTCCCGGCAATATGGGTGATAAGTTCCATATGATGATTTCGCGTGAACACCCAGAGGCTAATGAGATAAAAGCATTGCTCGACCAAAACTTTGAATCCATGCGCCAGTCCGGTCAATTAAAATCAATACTTGATGGTTATTTAAACTAAATGGTTATTTAAATTAAACGTGCGAACTTAACGCACGTAAATCGTAATAAAAAAGGTGCAATCGCACCTCTTTCTTTTCTCTTTTTGCTACAGTTGATTAAATCGCTAGGTTTTAAACTTCTCCATTTGCCCTTTGATATCCTCACTGAGCGTCAGCACTTTATCAGTGCGCGTGGCATTATCTTGCGCCCCTTCTGTAACCTGATTAGTCGCTTCTGAGGCCTCGTTAATCGCTTGGCTGACTTCATCGATGGCCTGACGCTGCTCATCGGTTGCTTGCGAAATCTGGCCGCTACGCTCAGAAATATCCGTAATGGTTTCGCGCACTTGGCTAACGGATTCTTGTGATTCTGATACGCGCCCTGCGGTGCTTTCTAGAATGCTACTAATACGATTGATTTCTTTTTCAACCGATTCCGTTGCGTCACTCAGTGACTTAATGTTGGATTGGATTTTCTCAGTCGATTCGCTGGTTTTCACTGATAAGCTACGCACTTCATCGGCGACAACCGCAAACCCTCGCCCTTGTTCGCCCGCTCGTGCCGCCTCAATCGCGGCATTCAATGCTAATAAGTTTGTTTGTTCTGAAATATCGTTGATCACGTTGACGACATCTGAAATTTTCTCACCCTCTTCTAACAGCTTGTGCATTTCAGTATTCACATTTTCCATCTCAGTGCGCATGTTAATAATTTCAGACGCTGAACTTTCAATAGTGCCGTAGACTTGATTGACAAGGTCGGTTGCATTGGCAGCATGTGTCGCTGCATCATTCGCTGTATCCGCAACCGTTGCGATCGACTGATTCATTTGTGTTGCGGCCGCAGCGACGGTAGACAGGCTCTGTTTTTGCTGTTCTAAACGCTCGGCGTTGGTTCGTGCCATTTGTCCACTTTCTGCTGAGACGCTGGCGAGATTAATCGATGCCTGTGTCACTTCATTGACGATCTCACGAAGAGAGGCGGTGAAATGATTAATATGTTCGGTTATCTGAGCAAATTCTTTATACTTTGGCGCGGGGATAACTTTAGAAAGATCACCATCGCCACTGGCCAATTCACGAACTCTAGCAGTGAGATCATTGAGTGGTTTCACCACCGTTGCAGTGAGTGCCAGAATTAGGAACACAATAATGACAAGATCAAGCACGACGAGTTCGATAACGCTTCGTTTCAGTGTGTCTGCTAGTGCGGCTTCTAATCGCTCAGTGTTGTAGAAAACTTGCAATGTACCGACTAGATTGGTTTCTCCATATTCTGTAAATGACAGCTCGTTCTCTTTCAGCATCATCGACTCGTACATCGATTTTTCACCATCACCAATCGTTTTTGCCTGCCTTTCACCGTCTTTGCCATTGTCTTGGCCAAGACGCAAAAACACAATGGCTTCGCCTTGTTTATCAAGCACTCTTACCGCTTTTATATCTGGCGCTTTGAGCTCGGCAGAAATGGATAACTTCGCCGCTTCCAAATCAAAATCCCAAATCGCTTTTGGGAGACTGAGGTTCATTCGGTTGGTGGCGTTAGCCACGGTGGTTTCAAGCGCGCTACTCAGTTCCTTTTTCGTGCTCTGGTAATCAATATAACTTGATATGCCTAACACGATAGAAACAGCAATAACCACTTGAGTGACAAATATTGCTTTAAGACTCTTAAACATAGCGCTACTCTTCCATTTGTCTTTGCCGCACGATCCATTTCGATCGCTTTTATTGGTAAGGGAGATTATTCGCCCAAACGTTCTTTCATTATCTGTTCGATATCGATTTTCTTGAGCCCTTGATTAACGATATCGCGCCACTTTTTTCCCGCCTCATTGTTAGCAAATGCGATATGGAGTTGTTTGTCGACGAGAAGCTTTTTGTTCATTTGTAGATTGGCTTTTACTGCACTAAGGGCAGGATCATTCTCTTTGAGGTAATCCAGAACGTTGGCATCAACCACCGCGAGAGGGATACGCTCTCGGCCCACTTTTTGTAGGTTTTGGGTATCGCTGGTGACGTCGGAGGATTTTAATGAGCCATTCGCAATACGGGCATCTAATTCCGGTGTGTTGACGTAACCACGGACGACACCAATCGTGTGAGGTGCAAGATCATCAAGCGTTGACCATTCGATAGGGCGGTTAACGTTTTCAACAAAACCCAGTGGCCCGGTTCCTATAGGATCAGAGAAAATGAGATCATCTGTCCCATAGTGATACTCTGGGAAGTACCCTGCATATTTGGCATCGTTTTTTACCAGGTACACGGTGCGCGACCAAGGATAAAACTCGACATTTAGCTCATGACCCATGGCCTGAACCGCTGCGCGCACAACAGCGACAGAGGCGCCTTGATCCGGTAAGTTTTTACCAGAATAAGGGGGCCATTCAAGAGATGGCATAGTCAGCACATCGGCACGAGCGGGTGTCGTGATCAGTAGTAATGCTGAGAAAGCGAGTGTGAACAGGTGTTTGAGCATGGTGCCTCCAATTTTTTTATCTTCTTATAAGCGTAGACGAGATAAAAAATATGAGCGTCGTGATCTTTTTTTACCTGTGATAATCGTGTGATTAATGTCTATAACGTGATGAAAGCTATAAATTTATATGCACGCTCAGCGTTTACATTGATAGCTAAATCATCAAAGAGAAAAAGGATAGACCTTAAATTGTCTATCTTTTCAGTAAATACCCTATGTCGACTAGACAAAAATGCCGCTGTGATTACAGCGGCATGATAGCGGTTAATCGCGGACTAAACTGACGTTTGAATAGTTTTGATAGCCACGTAGCATGACGTGGTATGTCACGTTTTGCTGCGCATTTAGTGTGCAGTTTTCATTATTGCCGTTGTTGTAGGGGCGGCAATCCCAATTGCTGGTGGTCGGTTTGCTTCCTTCCTTGACATAAAGGTCTGCATCACCAGATCCACCACTCATGCTGACGTTGACACTGCGGCTACTATCCACGGTAAATGTAAAAAAAGTCTCGCTTCCACTGCCACCGGCTAAGCCTGTAATAGGCTGGTTTGGTAGAAGTACATTGTTAGTGTTATCGTCACAACTTGCGCTAACACCTACCGCGTTAAAGGCGTCAATGACATCTTGCTCGTTATAAGCCAGGTCTTTGGCGGCTTTTGCTACGCCACATGCACCCTGATCAAATGTACTATTTGCGGTCCAATATAGTTGGTTAGCCGTAGTAAATATTTCGAAGCCTTTACGAACATCCCAATTCGTTTTGTTGGCCAGTAGATAAAAGGCACGGTTGTATACACCGCTTGAGTGGTGAACATTCATGCCATCACGATATTGGCCGGCGTCATCAATCGAGTTGCCATCGCGAGAAGGCTGCTCAAAGTAACGGAGCCCACCGGAGCCTTTAAAGATATCGGCACCAACCAGCCAATCGACATCACCATGCATATAAAATTCAGCGGCTTCGCCAGCGATATCAGAGAAAGCTTCATTTATCCCGCCTGACATGTCAGCGTAAATTAGCCCCGAGTTTTGCTCCGTAAAGCCGTGACTAACCTCGTGAGCACTGACGTTGATATCGACCAAGGGGTAAAAAGTGTTTTGGCCATCGCCAAACGTCATTGAACGACCATTCCAGAATGCATTTTCGTAATTGTTGCCATAGTGCACTCGCATGGTGAGTTGGAAGCTAAGTGGCGCGGTATTCATCCAGTCCTTGTACATGTCAAAGACAACATTTCCAAAGTAGTGCGCGTCATTGAGCGGCGAATAGGCACCATTAACATATTTTTTATCGTTGTAATTACCGGTGTCCGTGCAAGGGTAGGAAAAGGCAGTGCTACCGGAGGTACCATTGTCTAAATCGACCGTTTTGACTTTGTCGTTTTCAAGTGTACAAGTACTGCCGACTTTATCGATAGGCAGGCCATCATAGTCGGTGCCATAAGTATACTGACCAGTCTTTTCATTGCCGCCCGGCCCGGTGCCGACTGCCGAGGCATGGTTGATGCCGTCCCATTGTTTTAAGATCTCGCCTGTATTAGCGTCAATTATATAAAATGGTCGGGTTGGATCATTACCAGCTACAAAGAAATCAACGAGGTAGACGAGTTGTGCATTTTGTTGATCATCGAGCCTCACCACCAAGCGGGTGTTTTCGTTTTCGAAAGGTGCGGAAGTAAGTGTCTTCTGGCTTTGCGTAAAATCGGCTTTGGCCGCTTCTAACGCAGACTGGCTGTTGAGCGCGGGTGACACATTAACAATGTCATTCGCTACGCCTTGGGCCATGGTGCCGTAAACGTCGCTCCGTTGGCTCTGCTTTTCTGTCGCAACAACAGCCGTGTCAATAACCGGCACACCTTGAAAGGTTTGTTGGTAGCGGACTTTGATTTTGCCATTTGGCAAGGTGACACGCTTGACCTCTTTAAATCCTAAAGGATTCGTTTGCGATCCTGACGGTGCATAAACGCCAGTCGGTTGATTCAAAACTTGGTTGAGTATTGTTTCGTCAGTAACGTTAATGAGATCGGCACTCACAGCGGGAGTGCTAATGGCCATGCCAGAAGCGATAAGCCATGCTAATTTAGATAATTTCATGTTATTGCCCTAATTGTTGTTGAAAGATTCCTTTCTTCCCAACCGCACAATAGGAAGGCGAACGTTTTAGTCCACTTCTCTAACGTGACCTATCAACAGCTCTCTTTACAAGCTTGTTACAATTAGTTGTGTAAACAAACACTGACATGGTCGGACCGTTTTAAATGCAATAGCGTGTTCAACCTTGCTGTGAACCGTTTATCTAAAAGAGGTTATGGTTATTGATTCATCAATGACCAGAATTATTTACAGAATAAATGACTATTTAGTTATGAGAGACTGGCCGCAAATTTAATGTATAGCATGGTCGACGAGATAAGCGAGGGTCACTTGAGCGTGACCCTCGTCGATGTCATGCCTGTTATCTATGGCGTACGACGCTGACTAGACGATTGTGATTTAGTCAGGGGCTGGTGATCATTTGGCCAAAACAGAGAGGTTGGGCGTTGTTTTATTTGGTTGATAACGGCGGATCGGACCGATGCGATGTCTAGCTCGCAGTTACGCGAGCGCAGCGCGACGAATAATGCGAGGCCAAAGCTGACCCACAGATTGATAAAGCCAATCATCAATACAAAAAATAGGCTGGATAAAACAGTCAACCACGACTGGTAATCGCTAATATGCGCATAGGCCGCATGGGAAGAAGAGAAGGCAACATGGCGAATATCAAGCGGAACGTCAATAAGATAGCCTAAGTAACTGGTCATGCCTAAAAGCACACCAAAAATAAAGTTACCCCCCAATGCGCCATAGTTTTGATGAATATACAGCGCTATCCGCTCTCGTCGTTGAAGCGAGATTGCGCGGAATAACGGATGGCCGATTAACCGATCTTTCAACTCAATGTAGTCCGCCCGATTATCGAGTATGCCGGTAATAATACCTGACAAAAATAGCCAGACCCCAGCGATAGCGGCGTAAAGCCAGGCTAAACCATGGATCGGATGAATCGCAGCGGTTTGATAGGCCACTTGTTCGCTGTTTAGTACCGGATTGCCATATAAATGGCTAAAAAGCAGACTAACCAACACACTTACGATAATTGCCGCGGTGATATTGCCCCAGACTGCAAACCACTGAGAACGATTCACATTGATCAGTAACCGTGCCAGCTTTTTACTACGCGTGCGCCCTTGTTTGTTCTTTTCCACATGTGCAGCAAAGTTTGCCGCGGTCATCGCCGGCTGCTTGGTGGCAATGGTAAAGTGTAAAATGTGCACCAGCATAAAGCCGACGCCGTAGTTTAAACTGACCAGTAATGCATTATTGAGTGGTGATAATTGCAGGGTCTCGATATACATTTTTACCCATGCTAACAGGGCAATAATCACCCCTGCGCCGCAGGCGCCGCGCAGAATTTTAAAGTAATCGTTTTTGGTTTTGGCGATATAATGCTCGCCGTGGTTGCTCTTATTTTGTGTCACGCTTTGTGCGAATGTGCGGGTACTTTTGCGATAAATCGCGCGTACACTGTTGCGTTCAGTCACTGAAATAAGCAATTGCCGCCAGAGGTTTAATACGCAGCGTGCTTTTTGGTGTGGATGCCGAAAGTCTAGGATTTGGATCAGTAGCACCATTCGGTTTAACGTTTGATCCAAGCGCTCAAGCATACGTGAGGCGTGCGCAGAGAAGCCCATTTGGTTAATACCACGAGCTCGGATCCGCTTAACCTGCTGCTGACATTGCTCAATTATCACCCAAAAATGTGCCCTGTCTTTGGGATCCAACGTGTCGTTTTTAATCGCGTTCACAAGTTGGTGGGTTTCACGCTGCAATGCAATGAATGGCGAATCAACCTCGCTGAGACGTCGATCAATGCGTAATAGCTCTGGATCCAATTCCTCCGCGGCAATCCAGATAGATAGCATTTCTAACGAATAACATAGCTCGCTTTTAATGTACGCACCTGTTGAGCGGATTGTTTCGGGAGCGGCACTTTTTACTAAGAGGCGGTATAGCTTAAACCAGCACTTATGAGAGATGGCTTTGACCCACGCTTTATCTTCCCCTCCTACAAAGTAACTTAATAGGTCGTTAATATCGTTACAGCGCTTAGGCGGCGGATTGACTTTGTTATAAAGACGACGAAAAATATCGGTAACAAGACCGTTTTTAGAGAAAATCCCCAACTGCACAAACGCCGGTGACAGCTTTATTTTTTTGGCTTCATTGCACACGCTGTTGGCAAAGAGCGCGGCTTGAGAGGGGGAGTTGGCTAACGCTAAGACAAGCTGCTCAAGACGCAATTCTGCCAGCTTTGGCTCTCCTTCACGAAGGTAGGTAAAGAATACATCAAGGCGCTCCGTGTCATTGGCACAGAGAGAGAAACCGTCTATCACTTTAAAGGCCGGTGTAATCGCAGGCATAAATCAATTTTCTTATCAGTAGATAGTCAACGCCCGCGTAGTCTACAAGAGCGAGAAAGCAGGGGGAAGCGAAAGCGCGCTTAGATCACATTTAGGCTACTCCACAAGGTGTTCCACGCATGGCGCTGGATTGTTAAGCAAATCGAAAGCCGTTTGTTGTGACCCAGTCGCAGTTTTAGGCAAATATCGCTGGTTGTGATCACAGCCAAAGCCTACGATAAGTGGCTCGGAAAGGACTTTTCCGCGGCATCGTTTGCCTTTTCTGGAGTTTTGCCGAATATGATGAGTTTCACGAATCCGGTAGGTCCCGGCACGTTATGGTTTCACAACTTGGCCACTGCAGAAGGAACACCGGTAGCTTATGACCCTCAGGCGCGTGCTTTTCTGCCTATGCCACCATTTTGTGCCAACCGTGTCATTATAGGGTGTAATTGGATAGCGCCTGAAGAAGGTGCTTTCTGCCGAGCTTGCGCAATGACAGCACTCGCACCAGATCCTGACATACCTAACGCCATTGATTACTGGGCAGAAACGGAAGCGGCTAAACGCTGGGTCATCGATAACTTAGGGCGGTGGCATTGGTTCCGACCAGAAGATCCTGGTACACGGCCTACCTTTCATATGCTCGCTGATGGTAATACGTTGGCGGCAATGGGGCATGGGGATGGCGTGGTAACAATGAGCGTTTCTGAGGCCGATCCTGTGGTGCGTATCTCCCGCAGGGAAGCCTTGGATGAACCGTATCGAACGCTGATAGGCCATATGCGCCATGAAATTGCGCATATGCTTTGGTGGCGCTTAAGCCTTCGAGAAGATTTTCTTAATGCATTTCGTGAGATGTTCGGGGACGAACGTATCGATTACACCACGTCGCTGGAAAATCATTATCATCAAGGGCCACCGGTAGGGTGGGAGCAGGCGTACATCACTTCTTATGCATCGGCTCACCCCCATGAAGATTGGGCGGAAACGGCAGCAAGCCTATTACATCTTACTGATATCACTGATAGCTTTGTGGCCTCGGGGCTTGTGTCGCCGGAGATGCCTAGCCACGGCTGGGATCCCTATGCCGAGCCTGACACGGAGCTGCTGGTTCATGTGGCCTCTGCCATTGTGATGCGAGTAAATCATATTAATCGATCCATGGGCTTGTCTGACGTTTATCCCTATGTATTGTCTGAGACTGCCCATCGAAAGCTTGCGTTTGTACATGACTGGCTTCGTCGTGGCGCGCAGGGGCGATGAGTTTTATATAGGTCAAAGGCCTTAACGAACATCTACTTGGAATGGTGTCTTTAAAAGACGATGGATGGGAATAGGATGCATCGCATCAACGTTGGTCCGTTTCCGATGCCTAAGTATCAAATAAAAGGAGTTATAAATATGGCGATTACGCCTAAATCAGACATGTCACCAGAAGTTTTGTCCTGGCGAGATCCCTCTATGGACTCTGTCCAAGGAACTGAAACCCCCAAAGATCCAAACAAAGGTTACATTGCGCTATTAGGGTGGAGTGTCAACGCAATTAAAGCGGCCCAGAAATTTGATCGTCGCTATATCGTGGTTGCACCTGAGTGGGCGCGAGATTTTTGTACTGCGAACAATATCCCGTTTATGTCATGGGATTTCCTTCGACTTGATGACACTTCTATCGAGCTTGCTAGAAAACTCAAGGCTGAGGGCGTCGATGTCGCTGTGCCACTGTTTGAAGAAACCGTTGAATGGTCCGGCGCCATCAACTCTGTACTGCTTGATAATCCTCGGATGTACGGGCAATCGATTTTATTCCGTGATAAAGCGCTAATGAAACGTCGAGCTCAGCTTGGCGGTATCCGTGTCGGCATTTTTGAAGAAGCGCATGAAAAAGAAGATATCGTGCGATTTATGAAGCGAGTTAATCAAACATTACTCAAACTTGACGGCGATCCAGACGATCCAATTCATGTCAAAGCGTTTGATAAAGCAGGCTGTTTAGGACATCGCATGCTGCGAACCGTTGACGAAATCGATGCTATCCCGGCTGAAGAATACCCGCTGCTTATGGAAAGTCATCTCGATGGATGGGAGTTTGCCGTTGAAGCCTGGATTCACGATGGCAAGATCATGTTCTTAAATATCTCTGAATACGTCACACTCGGCTACTCGGTGTTTGTGCCTGCGACAAAAGAGCTCGAAAGTTGGCGAGATGCGATTACTAAGCAAATTGAGTTATTGATTAAAACCTTTGATATCCAGTTCGGTCAGATCCACCCAGAATACTTTGTGACCAGTGACGGCACTATGTACTTTGGTGAGGTCGCCTACCGCCCACCGGGATTTAAAGCGTTTGAGTTGATTGAGCGAGCTTATGGCTTTAATGCTTATCAGGCTTCATTTTTGGTGTTTGATCCTAAGAGCACAAAAGAAGAAGTTGACGCTTTCTTCCCGCGTGAAGTTGTTGATGCAAAAGGCTATGCTGGCTGCTTTGGCGTATATCCAAAACGGCGTGTCGTCAGTCAGTTAGAGATGCCAAAAGAGTGTATAGAACATCCCTATTTTGATTTCCATGAGCTTCAGGCGCCTGCTGAAGAGACGGTTCCAGAGCGAGATGCGTTTGGTACCCACTGGGGGCTGGTGTTCTTCTTCGGGGATGATCCGATCAAAATGCGGGATTTATTAAAAGCGCAAGAAGACTTGGATTTTTACGTCTAGTACGTCTTGATAAAACCTTGCTTATCCTCCGCAGCCTGGGTTAGAGGCGTCTCTAACCCAGGCTTTTTGTGTGAGCTAAAACACATTTCCCCGTCACCTATGAGCCAAGATGATTGGAACCATATTAATATGG
>NZ_MUFI01000046.1:0-29165 GCF_001996265.1 Salinivibrio sp. MA440 | reverse complement strand
TATTTTTGTCACTTAAGTGTAACCACTTACGTAATTAAGTTACACAACAAGCCACTAGCAACTGAACAGAAAAGTTGTTTTTTTATTTAAAATCATAATATTAGCTGTAAAAATAAAAGCAGCACTCAGGCGTGCCGCTTTTTTTCGTGATAATAATCCAACGTCGGCATCGCGGTTTTTATGACACTCAAACAGAATATAAAACTAATTTTTTACCTTTAATGTAGAATTTATCACTGATTTTCGGTCAATATGTCTTTACCTGTTGGGGAAAGCAGTCCTGTCACCAGATCAGCGAGATTATTAAAGGTCTCTAATCGACTGGAAGATGGCCGCCATACCATGCCGATATCACGATAGGCTGCTTTTCCTGGTGGGGTTTCTAGATGCACATCTAAATTAGCAATTAAACCATGATCAATCGCCATTTGCGGTATAAAGGTCACACCATTGCCGTTGGCCACCATTTGCACCAAGGTATGTAAACTGGTCGCCATAAAAGGATTAATCTTCTGCGAGGCAGTCATCTGACAGGCAGAGACAGCATGGTCGGTGAGACAGTGTTCACGCTCTAATAAAAAGACAGACTCATCGGGGAGGGATTCATAATCAACGGGCAATGTAAGCTGTGCTGCTTGTTTGCCGCTCATGACCATTTTAAAGGGATCGCGGCCAACAATTCGACGCGTCATGGTGCCAATATCCATGGGGAGTGCAAGGATCAATATGTCCATTTCGCCATGTTTAAGCGCCGTGAGTAAATTGGCGGTAGTATCCTCGCGCAGCAGTAAATCTAAATTTGGATAGTGTTGATTGACTTGCTTGACCACATCACATAGTAAAAAAGGTGCAATGGTCGGAATACACCCTAAACGCACCTTACCATGCATAGGATCAGACTTAACTTGCGTTAGCTCCATAAGATCTTGGCTACGGGCGAGAATCTCCCGGCTTCGGCGTACCACCTCTTCACCCATGCCGGTGAGGACTAAGGTTTTATTGTCACGCTCAATCAGCTGCGCTCCAATCAACTCTTCTAGATTTTGAATCCCTGCGCTCAGTGTCGACTGGCTGACAAAGCATAATTTCGCCGCCTCACCAAAGTGACGCGTTTCTGACAGGGTAACCAAATAGTGTAGCTGCTTTAATGAAGGATATTTGTTCATAACGTCATATTTTAAACAATCGTATTTTCCGATTATAACAATCTATTAATTCCACTTTTTTCAATCTAACAAGTTAGCTATAGTTTGTCTCGCTTATATAGGAACCTGATTATCAGGACAACAATTAAATAGGAGCTGAGATATGGTACTCGTAGGTCGTCAAGCACCAGATTTTACTGCCGCTGCCGTACTAGGTAATGGCGAAATCGTTGATAACTTCAACCTGAAAGAGTTCACCAAAGGCAAAAAAGCAGTTGTCTTTTTCTACCCACTCGACTTCACTTTCGTGTGCCCATCAGAGCTGATCGCATTCGATAAGCGCCTGAGCGATTTCCAAGCTAAAGGTGTTGAGGTAATCGGTGTGTCTATCGACTCTCAGTTCTCACACAACGCATGGCGTAAGACAGCTATCGATGATGGCGGTATCGGTGCAGTGAAATACCCACTGGTTGCTGATGTGAAGCACGAAATTTGTAAAGCATACGATGTTGAACACCCAGAAGCGGGCGTTGCATTCCGTGGTTCATTCTTGATCGACGAAGACGGTGTTGTTCGCCATCAAGTCGTTAACGACCTGCCACTAGGCCGTAACATTGACGAGATGCTACGTATGGTTGATGCATTGAACTTCCACCAGAAAAATGGCGAAGTTTGTCCTGCACAGTGGGAAGAAGGTAAAGCAGGTATGGCTGAGTCACCTGAAGGTGTTGCCGCGTATCTGTCTGAGCACACTGACGACCTGTAATAAGGTTACGTGCCCCGCACTGAGCAATGTGCCCATACTAAGCAATGTAACAGTATAATGAGGCCCGGTTAAACCGGGCCCTTTTTTTATTGTCTCGCAACACCTTCCTTCCCTCCCGTTTCTCTACATGTCACACCTTGTCTGATTTGTTCATGACGCTTGCTCTGGTCACGGTTATGCTAGACCGTTCAAACAAGGAGCACCTATGACCGTCACCGTCGAAGTATGTATTGATAGTATCCAATCTTTATCGATTGCTCAGCAAGCGGGCGCAGACCGTATCGAGCTTTGTGCTTCACTCAAGCTCGGTGGCCTCACGCCAAGTATGGGCACCCTGAATCAAGCGATGCAACAAGCTCGCGTGCCTATTTACGCGATTATACGTCCACGAGAAGGGGACTTTGTTTATAGCCATGATGAAGCTGAAGTGATGCTTAAAGATATTGCCACTGCCCGCAAAACTGGCTGTCATGGCGTGGTGATTGGCGCCTTACGCCCAGATGGGACAGTAGACTTAACGTTACTCGATGCCATGCTGGCCGAAGCCCGAGGTATGGGGGTGACGTTCCATCGGGCGTTTGATCATTGCACCGAGCCAATGGCAGCGTTAGACGCCCTTATCGCGCGACCTGCCGTGGAACGTATTCTGACCTCAGGTGGTGCCAACCATGCCGAGCAAGGCAAAGAAACACTAAAAGCCTGGGTCGATTACGTCCGTCATACGCCGCTTCGGATCATGCCAGGTGCCGGGATCACAGCGCATAATGCCGCAGAAATCATCGCTCATACCGGCGCACGAGATATCCACCTGTCCGCGCGTACCACACAAGCAAGCGCCGCCCACACTCATGCGATGGCGACGATGGGTGAAGGTGAAAAGATCGGTTACCCCATCACTGATCCCATGCAAGTCAGGGCGGTAAAGCAGGCAGTCGCTCGATTCAGTTAAATGCAATACGCCAGCCGCTCTCATCATACTGTGATTGACCAAACCTTTTTGTCGAGAAGCTTGTGTCCTAGAGATAAGGATATTGCATCTCACCGTTGAGTTTCCTAACTTGAAATGATGTTTTTCACAAAAGGAGTGCTGCTTTGTCGGATAAAAAGCCCCTTAAAATCAGCAAAAAACACTACGAAAAAAAATTACTTGAGTTGCAAACCGAGCTAGTCAAATTACAAGAGTGGGTAAAACACAAACAGCTGAAAGTCGTGGTGATCTTTGAAGGGCGAGATGCCGCCGGTAAAGGTGGGGTGATAAAACGGATTACCGAAAAACTCAACCCACGCGTGTGCCGTGTGGTTGCACTAGATAAACCGACGGAACGCGAGCGCACACAGTGGTATTTTCAACGCTATATCGAACACCTTCCAGCGAGTGGAGAGATAGTTTTATTCGACCGCAGTTGGTACAACCGAGCCGGTGTAGAACGTGTCATGGGGTTTTGTACCGAGGAAGAATATGAAGAGTTTTTCCGCACTTGCCCTGAATTTGAGCGAATGCTGATCCGCTCGGGGATTATTTTGCTCAAATACTGGTTTTCCGTCTCCGACGAAGAACAAGAAAAGCGTTTTGCCGAGCGAATAAACACGCCAATAAAACGCTGGAAATTTAGTCCCATGGATTTGGAATCACGCAGCCGCTGGGTGCAATACAGTGAGGCGAAAGATCGCATGTTTGCTTATACCGACACCAAGGAAAGTCCATGGTGGGTAGTGGAAGCTGATAATAAAAAGCATGCGCGACTTAATTGTATCGCGCATCTTCTATCCCAGATCCCCTATCAAGAGATTGAATACCCAGACGTTATTCTTCCCGAGATCAGCAAAGAGGGCTATGTGCGCATGCCGCTTCATGACCAAAGTTTTGTCCCTGATAAGGTCAGTGAGTGGATCGATAACGACTAAACGCCTATTTGAGGAGCTTTTCGAGCTCCTCTTTTTGAATGTGACGAACATCTTTCCCTTTTACAAAATAGATGATGTACTCACAAATATTCTGGCAGCGATCGCCCACGCGCTCGATCGCACGCGCTGACCACATCACTTTTAGCACATTAGGGATAGAACGAGGATCTTCCATCATATAGGTCATTAACTGACGCAAAATTCCCTCATACTCACGATCGAGAGAATCGTCTTTACGGTAGACTTTCATGGCCGCATCAATATCCATCCGCGCAAACGCATCCAGTACGTCATGCAGCATTTTGGCAGCACGCTGACCCAATGCCTCTAGAGAAACCAAAAAAGGTTGCTGAGAATGGCTGGCATTGTCCAATGCCATTTTCGCGATGCTATCAGCCACATCGCCAATACGCTCTAGATCCGTGATGGTTTTAATGATTGCCATCACCAGGCGCAGATCGCTTGCCGTCGGTTGGCGCTTAGCAATAATCCGTGTGCAGGCCTCGTCAATGGCGACTTCCATGCCATTGACTTTGTGATCTTCACGAATCACATGGCGCGCTAGCTCTTCATCTTGATTGTGCATGGCACGAAGAGCATCGGTGAGCTGACGCTCCACCAGCCCCCCCATCGCTAGGACGTGAGTGCGAATCGCTTCTAACTCAGCATTAAATTGGCCAGAAATATGGCGGCTAATATTGTAATTATCCAAGGCCTGCTCCTTATCCGTAGCGACCGGTGATGTAATCTTCCGTCTGTTTATTTTTTGGTGTGGTAAACAAGGTGTCAGTATCCGCGTACTCTACCAAGCGGCCCATATTAATAAAGGCAGTTTGGTCTGACACCCGTGCCGCCTGCTGCATATTATGGGTAACAATCACCACTGTGTATTGTTTTTTAAGATCGTTGATCAACTCTTCAATCGTCAGTGTTGAGATAGGATCCAGCGCCGAAGAGGGCTCATCCAGCAATAACACTTCTGGCTCAATCGCGATTGCTCGGGCGATCACCAACCGCTGCTGCTGTCCACTTGAAAGACCAAACGCATTATCGTTAAGACGATCTTTTACCTCACCCCACAGCGCCGCACCTCGCAGTGAACGCTCCACCGCATCATCTAAGGTTCGGGGATCATGAATGCCTTGCAGCCGCAATCCAAAAACGACATTTTCATAAACGGATTTCGGAAACGGATTAGGACGCTGAAATACCATACCGACTTGACGGCGTAACGCAGGCACATCAACTTCGCGGTGATAGATGTTTTGCCCATGTAAGGTGACTTCGCCCCGCACGCGACACCCATCCACCAAATCATTCATGCGGTTAATGCAACGCAGTAAGGTCGACTTCCCACATCCAGAAGGACCAATAAACGCTGTGACCTTGCCCTTCGGGATACGCATACTGATATCAAACAGTGCTTGAGTCGCCCCGTAATAAAGATTCAAATCCCGAATAGCTAACGCCGTTTGCTCGTTCGGTAAGTTTCCCAAATCTAAGCTCGGCGTGGCGCCTATAGGCGGGTTTATCGAAAACATCGAGCAGGATCCTTATCGTTACAGTTCTAATGCGCGATATTTTTCACGCAAATAATGACGGATACCGATCGCGGATAAGTTCAGTGCCACGATCACAGACACGAGTAAAAACGACGTCGCATACACCAAAGGTCGCGCAGTCTCGATATGCGCACTTTGAAAGCCCACATCATAAATATGGTAGCCGAGATGCATAAACTTCCGTTCTAAGTGTAAGAAAGGAAAGTTGCCATCAACCGGCAGAGAAGGCGCCACTTTCACCACCCCAACCAACATTAAAGGCGCCACTTCACCGGCGGCACGGGCAACCGCTAAAATTAACCCCGTCATCATCGCCGGGCTTGCCATCGGTAAGACGACTCGCCATAGCATTTCAGATTGGGTCGCGCCCAAGGCAAAGGCACCATGACGGACGCTTGTAGGAATACGCGCTAGCCCTTCTTCTGTTGAGACTATCACGACCGGTAAGGTTAAGATCGCCAACGTTAACGCTGACCACAGAATGCCTGGCGTACCAAACACAGGCGCGGGTTGCGCCGCTTGATAAAAGATATCGTCAATGGTGCCACCAATGAAGTAGACAAAAAAGCCTAAACCAAACACACCATAAACAATGGATGGCACCCCAGCGAGGTTAACTACCGCAATCCGAATCAACCGAGTGAACGCCGTTTTAGGCGCATATTCATGCAGATAAATCGCCGCGACCACGCCCAAAGGGGTAACAATCACTGCCATTAACAAGACCAGAAAAACGGTGCCAAAAATCGCCGGAAAAACCCCACCTGCGGCATTACTGTCACGCGGTGATTCAGATAGAAAAGCCGCCACTTGGTGCCCCCAAAATGTCAGCTTATCGACGCCGCTCATCGCGTTGGGGTACCAAATATTTAGCACATTCTCGAGCGGCAATGCGACCTCATCACCATGGCTATCTTCGACAACCAGTTGCCCTGTTTTCTGTTTATCCCGCAACTGTGCGAGCTTTTGCTCCAGTTGTTGATACTGAGTGAGCAACTGTGTGCGGCGGGATGCAATCTGCGATTGGGCGCGCTTGTCCAACGCCCCCTCAAGTTCGCGAGATTTTTCCTCTAATCGCAACTGTTCGAGCTGATAATTCACCCCTGCCAGATGGACTTGTTCAATTTTATTGATCGCATCACGACGCGCCGCCAAATCCGCCAGTTGCTGACGCAGCGCAGAAATCACTAATCCATGACGTGTACCGCTTTGATCAATATACGCTGTTGGCTTGCCATAAAAGACACCGTTCTCGCTTCGCTCAATCATCGCCATCTCAATCGGCGTGTGTTGGCTTTTTATCTGAAACGCAAGTAACTGACGAAAGTCGAGCCCTTCTCGTTCACGGTTGCCAATTTTAACCACCAAGCGCTGATACGCGGATTGCCGGTATGCGGGTAAGCGAACACCGGCGTCGATAAGCTGAGTCGCATCAACCTCATCGGTTCGATAAATCTGACCAACGACAGTTTCTACGCCCTGTTCCGTCTGTAACTCAAAACTGGTCACCGGTGTGGGCCAAAAATAGCCTAAGCCACGAACACCGAGCAAGAGTAAGACACCGAGAATGGCAATAAGACTGACGCTAACCATCCCTGCCGTCATCCAGACCCAAGGCGTGCCAGATTTTATCCATGGACGCATGCGCACTCTCATCTCAATTAAAGGTGACTGTATTTGTCGCGTAAACGCTGACGAACAAGTTCAGCCAACGTATTAAAGACAAAGGTGAAAACAAACAAAATAAACGCGGTTAAAAACAACACACGATAATGCGAGCTCCCCACTTCGGACTCTGGCATCTCGATCGCAATATTGGCCGACAAGGTCCGAAGCCCTTCGAGCAGGTTCCAATCCATAATCGGTGTATTCCCTGTGGCCATCAACACAATCATGGTTTCACCCACCGCGCGACCTAATCCCATCATCACCGCCGAGAATATCCCTGGGCTAGCGGTGAGCAACACAACCCGCATCAATGTTTGCCAATGCGTTGCCCCCAGTGCTAACGCACCTTGCTTTAGATGTGGCGGAACCGAAAAAATCGCATCTTCAGCAATCGAAAATATGGTGGGAACCACAGCAAAGCCCATCGCGATCCCAACCACTAAGGCATTACGTTGATCATAACCAATGCCTAGCTCGTGGGTAATGAATTGACGAGCATCGCCTCCCAGCCAAATCTGCTCAATCCAAGGTCCTAAAGACACGGCCATTGTCCCCACTAACAGCAACACCGGGATAATCACCAGTATTTGGGCGTTGTCCGGCAAGCGACGGCGAGCATAGCGGGGGATCATTCGCCAACAGGCGCTCAACCCCAGCAACACAAACGGGATTAGGATCAACAACATAAAGACGCTAGCAATATGTGCTTCAACCCAAGGGGCAAGCCATAAGCCGGCTAAAAAGCCAATGATCACCGTAGGTAATGCTTCAATCGTCTCAACCGTCGGTTTGACCCATCGCCTCAACCCTGATGACATAAAGTAAGCCGTATAAATAGCCGCACCAATGGCCATTGGCACCGCGAACAGTAAGGCAACCACGGCCACTTTTAGTGTGCCAAAGATCACCGGCACCACACTCAACTTTGCTTCAAAGCTATCGTCGGCCGATGTCGACTGCCACACATATTGCGGCGATGAGTATCCCTCGTACCACACTTTTTGCCATAAAGAATGGAGACTGACTTCAGGATGAGGATTATCCACCGCCAACCACTGCCACTGATTTTGTGTCACCGCCATCAAGGCGTTGGCGCGAGGAGCAAATGCCAGCGCCTCCGGGACCGAGGTAAACCGTTTATCAAAATGCCGCTGTTTTTCACTGGTCACATGTACCAAGCTCAGCTGCCCAGTATCATCCACGGTGGCCACGCTTTTACGATGTAACTCTGGCGCTATTATTTTTGCCCCAGCACCGGGCGAAAACGTACGCACGTTGGTCAATGACGGCTCACCACTTTTGAGGACATCAAACCATTGCGTCAAGTCACCATTTTGATGCTGCAATATTAACGAGCGTCCCCCCGCTAGCAGCGTCATATTAACCACCGAGCTATCGTTCACATGAGTGAGGTCTAGGCGTTCGCGCTTAATGGGCATGTCATTATTAACCTGCCAAACCGATAAAGTATGATGCTGACGGATAAGTAACCGTTGTCCATCGCCCGACAATGCCAACTGATTGACTGGCGCACTCAAAGGGAATGATGTTTTATGCTGGCCGCGGTAGATCATCAATTGATTATCGGCAGTCACAGCCGCCAACACAGGCGCTATCGGCTGGCCATGCAAGCTATCCGGTATCGCCAGGGCAATCTTATCCAGCGGCTGTCTATTCGCATCCACCGTTACGGGTCCACCAAACGCAGATATACGCGATAACTGCGGGATCACCGCATCACTGGCTTGGTCATCGTTGCCAAAGCGTAATTGCCAAACGCCCACTTCACCGGGAGCATTTTCCACTGCG
This sequence comes from Salinivibrio sp. MA440, assembly GCF_001996265.1. Taxonomy (NCBI): domain Bacteria; kingdom Pseudomonadati; phylum Pseudomonadota; class Gammaproteobacteria; order Vibrionales; family Vibrionaceae; genus Salinivibrio; species Salinivibrio sp. MA440. The sequence goes on along the minus strand of NZ_MUFI01000046.1, from coordinate 20,310 downwards.
ATAAAAGGCGCCGTTGCTTGAGCCCAACTCATCGCAGGATCACTGAGGGTCGATAGCGCGCGTTGTAAGACAGTTTCAGCCTGCGGGAAAGTTGTCTTCTCTTGAGGCTGTTGAGGCTGTTGAGGCTGTTGAGGCATCGATGACTGACGAGGACGACGCGCTACCGTCAAGACGCCTGTCTCATCCAAGCTATAAACGAGTTGATTACGATTATCAGCGCCAACAAACCGTGGCGCTCCAGGTGAAGAGACAGAAAAGCGTTCACTTAACGTCACACTGGCTTGATGAAATAGCGGAATCACGACAGTTAAAAGATAAAAAAACAGCAGCAACAAGGTCACTAATACCATCACACCACCAAAGCGCACTGTTTGACGCGTCAGTTTATCTTTTAAACGTCGCGCACGTTTGGTGTCAGAAAGTGATGGTGAGGAGTGGGTCATTTGCGCCTCTTATTTTAATCAAGCTCTTGATTGTATTTCATTACAATGACAATTTTGTGACAAATCGGCCCGCTATGATTATCCATATAAAAAAAGTGGATGATGGCTAATCATACTGCCGCTTGCGGGCTAACGCCTCGACACCGGGACGGTGCGTTGCTGAGCGGTACGCAATAAATATGCAACAAACGGACTTTAGGCTGGCCCAAGTTGATATTGGGCACACTTTCGTGAGTTTACTGCTGTGAAGCATAGACAACACCCTGAACGACCTCAATAATTGTTTAAACAATCGTCTTAAGGATCACGCATGATGCATTTTGTTTTCACGTATCAACACACTGGATACGTTCCTACAAAGTGCAGCCAACATCAGCGTATTGTACAAAGCCCTTGAAAGGCTGTCTGACGCTTTAGCGGTCTTGCTTGACAGCCATCTTATTCAGTAGAACAGGATTTTCTCACACGCTATGACTTTAGACTCCCATCATGTCGACAAAGAACTGAGCTGGCTCTCCTTTAACGAGCGCGTACTGCAGGAAGCTGCGGACAAAAGCGTGCCGATTATCGAACGGGTTCGCTTTTTAGGTATTTTTTCATCCAATCTTGATGAATTTTATCAAGTACGGTTTGCCGATGTGAAACGCCGTATCATTATTGATGAAGAGCGCGGAGTCGATAGTCATGCCAAGGAGTTACTCAGTAAAATTCAAGCGAAAGTGGTCAAGCTCAATCAAGATTTCGACCATCTATATAATGATATTTTGCTTGAAATGGCACGCCGCAATATCTTTTTGGTGAATGAACGACAACTGTCGGAGCATCAAGCCCAATGGCTTAAACGCTATTTTCGTAGCAATATCTTGCCTTACATTACACCGATCATGCTCAATAAAGATGTCGATGTTTTAAGCTTTTTAAAAGACGCTTATTCCTATTTAGCAGTCGAGCTAAAAAAAGCCGGTGAAGAGCCAAAATATGCATTAATTGAGATCCCAACCGACGATCTGGACCGGTTCGTCAAAGTACCTGAGCCTAAAGGAAAGCGGCAGCGCAAAACCATTATCTTATTGGACAATATTATTCGACTCTGTGTTGATCAGATTTTCAGTGGTTTGTTCGATTACGATACCGTCGACGCTTATGCGATGAAAATGACGCGTGACGCCGAATACGATTTGACCAACGAAGTAGAACATAGCCTGCTCGAAAATATGTCAGAAAGCTTGGACCAACGCTTAACCGCCCTGCCTGTTCGGTTTGTGTATCAGCGTGATATGCCACCTGAAATGGTGAACAAACTCATCCAAGTTTTAAAGATTTCTGATTACGACAGTGTGCTACCCGGGGCGCGCTATCATAACTTTCGTGATTTTATCGGCTTTCCCAATGTGGGACGCCAGTATCTAGAAAACGCACCGCTTCCGCCTTTCGAGAGTGCCGATTTTCAATTGCAAAACAATGCGTTTCGGGCCATACGTGAACGCGACATACTGCTGTACTACCCCTATCATACCTTTCGGCATATGACCGAACTGGTGCGACAAGCATCGTTTGACCCTAAAGTGCGTAGCATTCGGATCAACGTGTATCGCGTGGCAAAGAACTCGCGGATTATCAATTCAATGATTGATGCTGCCAATAACGGTAAGCGCGTCACTGTGGTGGTTGAACTTCAGGCACGATTTGATGAAGAGGCCAATATCGAGTGGTCACGGGTACTGACCGACGCAGGGGTCAAAGTGGTATTCGGCACGCCAGGGCTAAAAATTCACTCCAAGCTGTGCTTGATATCTCGCCGCGAAGATGGCGAACTTCGCGATTATGGCCATATTGGTACCGGAAACTTTCATGAAAAAACGGCACGAATCTATACTGACTTTGCGCTTTTTACCGCCGATCAACAACTCACCTCAGAGATCCGAAAAGTTTTCGACTTTATCGAGAACCCTTATCGCCCAGTAAAGTTTAACCACCTGATTGTGTCGCCGCGTAACTCACGCCGCCGAATGTGTAAATTGATCGAGCGCGAGATTGAACATGCGCGCGCCAAACGCAAAGCTGGCATTACGCTTAAAGTCAATAACCTCGTTGATAGAGGCTTAGTTAATCTCTTATACAAAGCCAGCAATGAAGGGGTCAAAATTCGAATTATTGTCCGCGGCATGTGCTCGCTCGTGCCGGGCGTAAAAGGGGTGAGTCAAAACATCAAGGCGATCAGTATTGTGGACCGCTTTCTCGAGCATCCACGTGTATTTGCCTTTGAAAATGGCGGTGAACGTGATATCTATATTTCATCTGCCGATTGGATGACCCGAAATATTGATAATCGTATTGAAGTGGGGGCACCTATTCGCGATCCAAGACTCAAAGATCGCATCATGGCAATCTTGGAAATTCAATTTGCCGATCGCGCCAAAGCACGAGTCATCGACAAAGCCATGTCTAACGCCTATGTTAAACGCGGTAACAAGAAAAAGATCCGCTCACAAGTCGAGATCTATGATTACCTCAAACACATAGAACGCCAAGCACTCAAACACGCGGAAAAGTTGCAACATGACACACCCCCAGTCAAAGGATAAACCGCGCGAGATTGCTGCGGTTGATCTCGGCTCCAACAGTTTCCACATGGTCGTCGCACGCGTCGTCGGTGAAGGGCTTCAAATCGTCAGCCGCCATAAACAGCGCGTTCGTCTGGCTGCGGGGCTAGACAGCCACCATTGTCTTAGCGATGAAGCGATTGATCGAGGCGTGGAATGTTTAGCCATGTTCGCTGAGCGCCTCAACGGTATTGACGTGGATAACGTCCGCATTGCCGCGACCCACACGTTACGCCAATCTCGTAATATCGAGACGTTTATCCAGCGAGCGAATCAAGTTTTCCCTTACCCAATAGAAGTTATTTCGGGTGAGGAAGAAGCGCGTTTGATTTACATGGGCGTGTCACACACCCAACAAAATATCGGCCGCAAACTCGTCATCGATATTGGTGGCGGCAGCACAGAATTAGTCATTGGTGATAACTTTGACCCCCTGCTGGTTAATAGCAAACGCATGGGCTGTGTGAGCTATAATGAACGGTTTTTCCCCAAAGGGGCCATTAGCTCAAAGCAATTTGCGGCCGCTCAGCTCGCCACTCGGCAAAAACTAGAGAGTCTCGCAAGCCAATACCGCCAAGCAGGCTGGCAAGTGGCTTTAGGGGCTTCAGGAACGGTGAAAGCGATTCGTGAGGTCATCATCGGCTTGGGTGACGACGATGGCATTATCACCCGCAAACGCCTGGATAGTTTGATTGAAACGCTACTGACATTTAAAACCAGTGAGAGCATCAATTTGCCAGGCTTATCAGCCGATAGGCAACCTGTGTTTGCTGCGGGTGTGGCTATCTTGTCGGGGATATTTGATGCGTTAGCCATCGAGTCACTGCGCTTTTCCGACGGGGCACTGCGTGAAGGTTTACTCTATGAGATGGAAGATCGTTTTCAGCGTACGGATATCCGCGGCCGCACCACAGATGACATGGCGGCTCGCTACAATATTGATCTGAGTCATGCTCGACGTGTACAGCAAACGGCGGCCCACTTTTATGCGCAAGCAGAACCGGATAAAGGCAGTAAAAAGTCCGAGCTCGCCGGATTGCTCAACTGGGCAGCACTGCTCCATGAAGTTGGCCTGAGCATTGGCTATCCGGGTTATCACAAACATTCAGCCTATATTTTGCACCACACCAATTTGCCGGGTTTTAATCAAGAGCAGCAGACAGTGCTCGCGACATTGGCACGCTTTCACCGAAAGGCGCTAAAGCTCAGTGAGATGCCCAAGTTTACTTTGTTTAAGCCGAAACTGATTGAAACCCTAATTTGCGCATTACGCTTAGCCTGTGTGTTGCACTCCCAACGTAACGACCAGCCACTACCTGATATCGCACTGAATGTGGATAAAAAAGGAACATGGCAGCTCGATTTCCCTGCAAGGTGGCTCCAAGATAACCGCTTATTAGCCGCCGATCTTGAAGCCGAAAAACAATACTGGCAATCCGTAAACTGGGCGTTGACCTGTAACGACTAATCCAATCCCAGCGCCTGTCGCTGTGCGTGTACCGTTTCTGCCGGCAATGGAATATATCCTTGCTGGCTGACGGCTTTTTGTCCTTGCTTAGAGAGAATATATCGCATAAATGCGGCATCTAAAGGCGCAAGCGGTTGATGCGGCGCTTTGTTGATATATAAATAGAGATGTCGAGTAAGTGGGTACTTACCTTCTCGAATCGCCCTGTCACTAGGGATAACGGCTTTGTCGCCATGACGAGAAATCGCAAGCATACGGGCGCCCGAGGCTTGATGACCGATCCCTGCATAACCGATAGCATGGAGTGAAGAAGCCACCGACTGTACCACCGACGCCGAACCGGGCTGCTCATTCACATCGGCACGAAAATCGCCGCGACACAGGGCTGATTGCTTAAAATAACCATAGGTGCCAGAGACCGAATTTCGGCCAAACAACTGTAAGTCACGATGCTGCCAGCGGCCGGTTAAGCCCAGCTGCCCCCAGGTTGTAATAGGGTCACTCGCACCGCACCACAGCGTTCTGGAAAAGAGCGCGTCAAGCTGTTGAAAACTGATAGTACGAAGTGGATTGTCTTGATGGACATAGACGGCCATCGCGTCAATCGCAACTGGGACTGCGGTTGGGGGGTAACCGAACCGCGCTTGAAAGGCGTTTTCCTCACTGACACGCATCGCGCGGCTCATTGGCCCAAGTTGCGCAGTGCCCTCCACCAGCGCGGGCGCCGCCGATGCCGAGCCAGGGGTCTGCAACTGCACATTGACGCCCGGATGCAAGCGCTTAAATCCGCCTGTCCACGCCGCCATAAGATTACCGAGCGTATCAGAGCCCACAGAGCTTAAGTTGCCGGATATGCCGCTGGTACGTTGGTAATCCGGTAAAGGATGGGTTTGGCTTAACGCATCCAGACTCCATACGAGACAAACAAACAAGATAACGCGTTTTAACATGCGAGCCGCTCCGGCAACGTGAATGCAAACGTGCTACCTATCCCGACTTCGCTTTTAATATCCAGTTCAGCATCATGGTGGCTCAGCGCGTGTTTAACTATCGCAAGCCCTAGCCCACTGCCACCGGTTTCTCGCGATCGCGCTTTGTCGACACGATAAAATCGCTCAGTCAATCGGTCTAAATGTTGTGGCGGAATGCCCTCACCACTGTCGATAACCTCTAAGCGCGGGCCTTTTTTAGAACGATACCAACGCACCTGGATCTCTGCCTGGGCGGGAGTGTGTTTCACCGCATTATAAACAAGGTTTGAGATCGCACTGCGCAGCTGATCATCATTGCCGCGGACTTTCAACGCCGTGTCGACGTCAAAGGTAAGTACATGCTCACTGTTACCACTTAATGCCTGAGCCTCTTTTTGCAGCACATCGAGCATCGCGGGAACATCAACATGATGATCGAGATCGGGTTTGGCTGCAGCTTCAATTTTAGACAGCGTAAGCAGTTGCTCAACCAAGGATTCCATCCGAGATAATTGCTCTGTCATCACACCATGTGCTTTTGGCCACATGGGTCCAACAACCATATCCGGATCTTCAGTCATTTCTAAGTACCCACGCAATACCGTCATTGGTGTGCGCAGCTCGTGCGAAACGTTGGCGAAAAAATTACGTCGCATACCTTCCAGTTGCTTTAACTGTGTGATATCACGCACTACCATCAAATATTCGCCTTCCGCGTAGGGCATGGTCCGAAATTCGAGTGTGCGAGCGCTATTCAGATGAGAGCGCATTTCCAGCGCCGTATCGTAATTGGCATTGGCGATATAACTGACAAATTCCGGTGCGCGGATCAAGTTACTAATATGCTGGCCATTATCATCCGGCATGCGCAAGCCAAGTAGCTCCTGAGCGAGTTTGTTACACCAAACAATGGCGCCATCGCGCTCAAATACCACCACCGCATCGGGCAAAGACTCCGCGCCGTTACGAAAACGGCGAATTAAGTTAGCAAGCTCTTTGCGACGCCGGCGGTTACGCTTTTGTAAGCGATAAATACCATTAAATAAAGGCTCCCACGATCCCGTACCGGATGGGGGCGTTAAGCTTTTGTCTTTCCATAACCAGTCAGACAGCTTTATTTGCTGGTGCAAGTGCCACAATAACATCGCTACAGTGGCGCCGAGTAATAACCAAGGTAGGCCGCCAAACAATCCACCTACTACGAGCCAAGGTAAATAAAAAAAAGCCAGCTCCCAGGCTAGCTTCTTCCAAGACAGTCGTTCGACCATTATATCTCCATATCGGCTCATCCCTTTAAAGGGATGTTCTAGCTACGTGTTGAGAAGCGATACCCCGCCCCACGAACGGTTTGTACTAACTTAGCATGTCCACCCGCCTCTAACACCTTTCTCAGGCGACGAATATGCACATCAACCGTTCTATCTTCAACGTAAACATTGGTGCCCCAAACATTGTTAAGCAGCTGTTCACGGCTATAGACACGCTCTTGGTGAGTCATAAAAAAATGTAGAAGTTTGAACTCGGTTGGCCCCATATCAAGGGGATCATCATTCGCTGTAACACGGTGTGAAACCGGGTCGAGTTTTAAACCTTGCACTTCAATCACATCTTCCAACGTGGTCGGTGAGACACGCCGCATGACCGCTTTCAGTCGTGCGATTAACTCTTTCGGTGAGAAAGGCTTGGTGATGTAATCATCGGCACCCACTTCAAGGCCTCGAACTTTATCTTCTTCTTCGCCCCGAGCAGTCAGCATCACCACTGGGATTTGACGCGTAAGCTCTTCACGCTTCAAATGTTTAATCAAGTTGAGTCCAGATCCACCAGGTAACATCCAATCCATGAGGATCATTTCTGGGTAAGGCTCGCATATTTGCGCCAGCGCTGAGTCGTAGTCTTCTGCCTCAACCGTTTGATAGCCTTTTTGCTCTAAGACAAAACAAAGCATCTCGCGAATGGGGGCTTCGTCTTCAACAACGAGAATCCGTCTAACCATGATAATTACCTAGTGTTATCATTTAACTGGCGCCATTATGTGCATTTATTATGACATTTTTGTGACCCGACGCGAGCAAATTTCGCGTTGTGTTAACAGGCTGTGACCTAACCAACACCTTGCTGTGTGACCAGGACGCGGCTAGCGCCTCCACCTTGACTATCGACGCGCACTTGCGCACCGATGCGCTCAACCAGTGTGCCTACATGGGAAATGACCCCAATTTGCCGCCCGTCGGCTTGTAAGGTGTCTAAACAGGCCAACGCCATTTCCAGGCTTTCCGGATCCAGTGTGCCAAAGCCCTCGTCTATGAATAAGGATCCAAGTTGCCGTGTATCCGCCGCTAATGATGCCAGCGCAAGCGCCAGTGACAAAGAGACCAGAAAGCTTTCACCGCCAGATAAGGACTCAACACTGCGTACTTCATCGCCCATATCATGATCAACGACTTGCAACGCCAGTAAGCTATCGGGCACGGTTTGTAACGCATAACGAGGTGATAATGAGGCCAAATGCTCATTGGCAATCTCGACCAGCTGCGCCAGCGTCAGCGATTGTGCGAGATTACGGAATTTAGCTCCGCTGGCCGAGCCAATTAAATCGGCCAGTTTTAACCACTGCTCCGTTTGGCTACGCTGCGCGTCAATTTTCTCGGTCAGCGATCCGGCCTGCTGTTTGGCCTTCTCTGATTCGGTTAATTGGTGACGCAAGGTAAACAGCTGCTGCTCGGCGTCTTCTAACGCGTGTTGCCAGGCATCGTGCTGGGCGGTCAACGCGGCATCATCATCCGGTAGCTGCTGCTCATCAAACCACACTTGCGCCGCGGCAATCGCCTGCTGGCAATGGGTTAATTGTTGCTGACGTTCGTCTAAGCGCGTGTTAGCTTCTTGGTAAGCCGCTTCTACTTCACTGATCGCTTCCCGCTCACTGGCTCGCCAGGTTTCAGAGTAAGATAAAGCGTGGAGGATGTCGTATTGATGCATGGCTAGTGTCGGCTGCCATTGGACCCAACGTCGAACACTGGCGCGATACTGTTGCGCAGCCTCTTGCTGTTGTTGGCGCAAGGTTTGCTGACGTGCCTGTACCCCTGCCCGCTTTTCACTGGCTTGGCTATAGGCTTGCTCAGCCTGCGCACGCTTAGTCTTTTGCGCCTCGATTGCTGATTTATACGCCTGTTCAAGCGCCGCCAAGTCTGAATCGGGGATCAACGCCTGACGCGCCGCGCTGCGCTGTTGATGCGCTTGCGCCAGATTCACTAATTGCGCTTGCCGTGCCTGCGTGTCCTCTGACAGGCTCTGACACTGCTGGGTTAATGACGCTAGCTCGGTCTCTATCTGTTGTTTTTGCGTGGCAAGCGATGTTTTTTCGTCCTGCAGCGCACGATAGCCCTGAATTTTTTGCTCCATCTGGCGAATATAACGTGCGGCGCCCACCTGTTGCAGGCTTGTGAGCCACTGTCCTGCACCGAGTTGCTGATCAAGCGCTTGGCTCACGCGCGTCAGCTGTTCGTGTTGTTGCTGCCACTGCTCATCAATGGCGCTCAGCCGCGTCTCACACTCGGTCAATGACTGATCCAGTTGATGTCGGCGCGCAACAAGCTGTTCTCGTGCGTGTTGTAAATCACTCAACGCGGCATCCATTTGCTGAATTTGCGCTAACTGGTGTTGACGTGCAGTGATCGCCTGATAACAAGCGTGATAGTCGCTGTCGGTTTGTTTTGCGTGCGCTTCTATCTCGCTCAACGTCTCATCGAGGGGTTGTTCAGGCGCCAACTGCCACCCAAGCTCTACCATTGCGTCGCGTAGCCCGTCCTCATACTGCTGACGCTCAGCCTGCCATACTAAGCCCTGCTCCCGTAGTTCGGCACAGACATGCTGGCTGTGTTGATGCTGTTTTTGCCAGTAATAGTATTCGGCGTTGTGTTGATTATAAGAGGCTTGCAACGCATCGACACGCGACTGTTGCTGCGCGATCATGCCTTCAATTGCCGGTGCGTGATGCAAGTAAGGATGCTCAGTTGCCCCACATAACGGACACGGATCGCCCTCTTTCAGCGCTTGACGAAGATCGTCTAACTCGACAACAGCCATTGCTTGTTGCAAGCTATGTTGCGCTTCATCAACCTGGGCCTGTTCACGGGTCAGCGTCTCTTTAAGTCGGTCTAAATGCGTTTGGCTGTCGCGATAAATCGCTTCATGCTTTTCAAACTCTACATGGTTATGCTGGCAGCGTTCTTGCCAATATTGCCAATTTTGCGCCTCATGGAGCAGTGACTCTTGTTGCCGTTTTTGCTGCTGAAGCTTGGCATAACGTGCTTGGTCGGCTTCTTGTGCCGCGAACAAGGATTCAGGGTTTGCCGCCTGACGCTTGGTTTTCAATTGCACGCTGCTGTCATCGACCTGCGCAATATCTTGGTCGATTTTCTCTCGTTGTGGTGCCCACTGCTGACGTTGGCGGTAACGCGTTTGATATTCTTCTTGTAACGCGGTCAGGGTGTCTTGGCAGTCTAAGTATTGGCGAAGATTGTCGAATACTGGCTGATAATGCTCAGCAATATGTGAAAAGTCCCCGTAACGCGCAATCTCCTGCTCTAATACGCGCGCTCGCTGCGCCTGTTGTTGAGATTTTTCACGCGTTTGCGAGAGTGTTTGCTGGGCATGCAGGTACTTTTGCTGTTGTGCATTCAGCGCCATATTTTGCTCATGCATTTGGCTGTCTAATCCTGCCAACTGCGTATCTAGCTGCTGCGCCTCACGTATTTTAGGTTCGATATCAGCCCAAGCTTGCTCCGCTTCCGTGACCCCTCGGTTAGCGTCTTGCCAGTGCGCGGCTTGCACCTCATAATCGTCGGCTATCGCTCGCTCTTCGCGCGCCAAGTGAATAAGATCCTGCGTTAATGCCTGCTGCTGCCATTGACGCGTTTGCACAGCCTGCCAATCGTCTCTGGCCACTTGCACGCGCGCAATGTCATCCAGTTTTTGCCGCCGCGCCGCCACCCCTTTTCGCGCGTCACTGGCTTCATCCAAGGCTTTTTGGGCAGCGGCGAGCCCTTGTTCCGCCTGCGCCAAATGCGTGTGCTGCTGGCGATAATCGTTCAGTTTTTTTAATTGTCGTTGCTGCGTTTGAATCTGCTGCTGACACGTTTGTTGCGCTTGGTGCAGTTGTTGCTCTTCGTCATCACTGAGTATGTTAATATCCCCAAGCTGTTGGGTGAGCTGATCCAGCGCGTTTTTTTCTTCACGCGCACGCTCATGCGCCATTTGCGACAAACGGCTGTAGATTTCGGTGCCTGTCATACGTTCAAGCAACGCCGCTCTGTCATCTGCCGAGGCTTTTAGAAACGCAGCAAAATCCCCCTGCGGTAACATTACCGCACGGCGGAATTGCTCATAACTGAGCCCCACTAGACGCTCTATCTCGCTCAGCACTTCTTGTTTTTTGCCCGCAATACGCTGGTCTGTGGTCAGGTTTTGTAACCAGTGCTCACTGGCTTGGATCCGACCGTCTGCTTTTCCTCGCGCACGACGCACCGACCAATGTGCACGCCAGCGGCTGCCATCATGAGCAAGAAAGTCGACTTCGGCATAACCTTCGCCTTTGCCTCGAGACAAAATACTCCGAACGTCATTGGCTTTAACGCGGGTTGCCGGGTCGCCCAAACCAATATCGGCATCGTGTTTTTTATTGGATTGAAAACGCGGGATCTTATCGTAGAGCGCCAAACAAATCGCATCCAAAAGCGTCGATTTTCCTGCGCCCGTTTTCCCCGTGATGGCAAACAAACCGCTATCACCGAGTGGGCCTTGGGAGAAGTCCAACGCAAACGGGTATTGAATACTGGCTAAATTCTCGCCACGCAATGCCAGAATTTTCATGATTTATTGGTCCTCGTCCTGTTCCAATTGCTCCAATAAGTGAGAAAACGTCGCCGATAACGCCTCATCCGGTTCACCTTGGTATTTTTGCTGCCAGCCATGACGCAATACCTGAAACGGTTCTACGTCGGAAAGGTGTTGCTGGCGAAAGCCCGTATCTTGAGACGTCTCACGATAATGCGGCGTAATCTTTGCCAGACGCACAGGTTTGTCCTCAAGCACGGCTAAAATCTTCTCGCGTAACATCGGCTGTGGTTTATCTAACAGCACAGGCACATCGAGTAAGGGTTGCTGAGCGAGCGGCAAATCTTGCGGCGCCAACGCTGCCAAGCTCGCTAACACAGTGTCAAGTGGCGCAGCTTTTTCTGGCACCCGCCAGAGATCCACGGCACGCGGGACAATGTGAGGCGTCACACTCTGCAGTTGGTTACCTTCTAATGTAACGGCCAACACTTGATGCCGATAATGGCGCTCTGACAGTGATAGGGGAAGCGGTGAGCCGCAATAACGAATCCGTGTTTGTTTGGCGACTTGCTGAGCTAAATGCAAATGCCCAAGCGCGACATAGGCCACATCGTCACTGAAAATATCAGCGGGCAGCGCATGCTGATTACCACCTAGAATACGCCGCTCTGACATCTCAGATAATTCACCACTGGCCATATACACATGCCCCATCGCGATCAATGCCTGCATCCCTTTGCACTTAGCGCGCGCCGCTTGTTCGGTTTGCTGATAAACCTGTCGAACCCCTTCGATGAGACGATCATCCTCTTCTCCCAACCCTTCAGTACGCAAATCACCACTGCGTAAAAAAGGCACCGCGAGTATCCATGCTGCCGTCTCGCCACTGTTATCAGTGATCGGTACCATCATGCGTTCGGTGTCTAAACGCCCATCATTATCGCGGGCAATGGCACCAATTAAGTGTAAATCAAAGGCTTTTAGAAGCTCATGTGGGGCGTCGAGTTTGCTAGGTGAATCATGATTTCCCCCGGTGATCACCACATTTAAATGGGGCAACGCTTTTGCTATGTCGGCTAAAAAGCGATACAGCATCCGCCATGCGCTTGCCGGTGGATTCGCCGTATCAAACACATCACCGGCCACTAACAATGCATCGGCTTGCTCATCAATGAGACATTGCTTGAGCCAATCGAGAAAGACTTGATGTTCATATTGACGATCGTAACCGTGAAGCTGATGACCAAGGTGCCAGTCGGAGGTATGAATGATTTTTAACACAGCTGGGGTAATCCATTTTATTTGAGCGTTCGGCAAGTGCATCTCGCACAACACGCGAGTAGGGTTAAATTCTACGCTAATTGCAGCGACATTCGAGAGTGAATGCAATACCATGTTGCCTTTCTCACAACAGGATGGATAAAGCCTCGCCATGATTTGGTTTAAGAATTTACTCGTCTATCGTCTCACCCGTGATATTCCTCTCGATCCCGCTCAGTTGGAAAGCCAGCTGAAAGAATTCGATTTTACCCCGTGTGGCAGCCAAGACATGCAAAAATTTGGCTGGGATCATGCGTTGGGTAAACACGGCGATATGCTCACCCATATCAGCGGTAACAATATTCTGATCCGCGCGCGCAAAGAAGAAAAGCTCTTACCTGCCTCGGTCATTAAAGATGCCTTGGAAGAAAAAGTGGACGCCATGGAGCAAGCGCAGGGTCAACGCTTGAAAAAGCGCGAGAAAGACAGCTTAAAAGACGATGTGGTCATGGAACTATTACCACGCGCGTTTACTCGCCAAAGCCAGATGTGTGCGCTGATTATGGCCGATAAAGGCTTGATCCTCGTTGATGCGGCAAGCATTAAAAAAGGGGAAGAGCTGCTCGCCCTATTACGTAAATCGATTGGCAGTTTGCCCGTGGTGCCGGTTGAAACGGAAACACCAACCGAGCAAGCGATGACAGAATGGGTCAAGCAAGGCCAAGCCCCACAAGGCTTCCACCTCGGTGATGAGGCCGAGCTTAAAGCGCTACTCGAAGAAGGTGGGGTGATCAAATGTAAGCAGCAAGATCTCACCAGTGATGAGATCCAAGCGCACCTTGAGGCAGACAAACAAGTCACTAAGTTATCGATGGATTGGCAAGAGCAAGTTCACTTCGTTCTTGGCGACGATCTTAGCCTAAAGCGGCTCAAATTCTCAGAGGAAATCCGCGATCAAAACGCCGATATTGACCGCGAAGATATCGCTGCTCGCCTTGATGCAGATTTATCACTCATGTGTGGTGAGCTCGACACCTTACTCGATGGCATATTTACCGCGCTAGGCGGACTGAAAACCGACTAATCCTTTACCGCATTAACCCTTACAAAGATTAGGTAAATTCGGCTGGTAGTGTGGGCAATGTCACAGTAAAATGGCGCCCACACTCACCTTCAACGTGAAGGTGCCTGACTTACACTCAGACTCAAGCTTGGAATTATGTTGACGCCAGAATTACTCTCTCCCGCCGGTAGCCTAAAGAACATGCGCTACGCGTTTGCCTACGGGGCTGACGCTGTTTACGCCGGTCAACCACGCTATAGCCTGCGTGTGCGCAACAATGAATTTAACCACGACAACCTAAAAATTGGGATCGACGAAGCCCATGCGCAGGGAAAAAGATTCTACGTGGTTTGCAACATTCAGCCGCACAACGCAAAGCTTAAAACCTTTATTCGTGATCTTAAACCTATCATTGATATGGGTCCTGATGCGCTGATCATGTCGGATCCTGGCCTTATCATGATGGTCCGCGAACATTTTCCTGATATGCCGATTCATCTCTCCGTGCAAGCTAATGCGATTAACTGGGCCACGGTTAAGTTTTGGCAACAACAAGGCATTGAGCGTGTGATCTTATCGCGTGAATTATCACTGGAAGAGATCGAAGACATCCGCCAACACTGCCCTGAAATGGAGCTTGAGGTGTTTGTTCACGGTGCGCTCTGTATGGCGTATTCTGGTCGTTGTTTGCTATCAGGCTATATTAATAAGCGCGATCCAAACCAAGGTACCTGCACCAATGCTTGCCGCTGGGACTACAAAGTCCATCAAGGCAAAGAAGACGATGCTGGCCAGGTGGTACAAGTTCAAGAAGTGACTCCCACACTTGGTAAAGGCGAGCCGGTTGATGACGTAGTATTGCTCGAAGAAGGTGGACGTCCCGGTGAGTTAATGGCGGCATACGAAGATGAGCACGGCACCTACATCATGAACTCAAAAGACTTGCGCGCCATTCAGCACGTTGAACGGCTTACGCAAATGGGCGTTCATTCGCTCAAAATCGAAGGCCGTACTAAGTCGTTCTATTACTGCGCACGCACAGCACAGGTGTATCGCCAAGCCATTGATGATGCCGTGGCCGGTAAACCATTCGATGAGAGCCTGATGAATACCCTCGAGAACCTTGCACACCGAGGCTATACCGAAGGCTTTTTGCGCCGTCATACCCACGATAGCTATCAAAACTACGACTATGGTTACTCGATTTCTGAGCAGCAGCAATTTGTCGGCGAATTCACTGGCAAGCGTCGAGGCGATCTGGCCGAAGTGGAAGTGAAGAATAAATTTATGCTCGGTGACAGCATGGAGCTAATGACGCCACGCGGCAATGTGCATTTCACCTTAGAGGCGATGGAAAACCGCAAATCAGAAGCGATCGACGATGCCAAAGGCAGCGGCCATTTCGTGTTTATTCCCGTGCCCGCTGATATGGATCTAGAGTACGCGCTACTGATGCGTAACCTACAATCAGGCCAGGATACGCGTAACCCATCGGGTAAGTAATATGGCACTACTCATCACCGATAAATGCATAAACTGCGACATGTGTGAGCGTGGCATAAATATCACTAATTAACAGCGACTTACAAAAGTGCGTTACTTTTAGCGTTACGCGCTATTTCTGCATTAAGTGCGTTACTCGTTCGAGCGTAACGCACTTTTTCTTATTTTTAGAGCTGATCTTTGGCTTCTTATGTTTGCGTTACTGGCACTAGTTGCGCTCGAGCGCGTTGCGTTACTGCGCGCCTATTTGCACGGCGTTATTGCAAATAGAAACAGTCACTTAAAGGTTAAAGTTTGCGCTATTGGGAATGCGGGCTCGCTTTAACTGATTTGCACTGAGAAGCTTTCAGTGATCAGTGCCGTGGTAATTGCCGTGATCGCTTTTGGATGACGTACGGCCTCTAATAGCTCGTCTCTATTTCTTACATCCAACTTTGCCATCACTCTTTCAATTCTGGAACGAACAGCTTTGTGCGTCGCGCCTAGCATGTCGCTAACTTGTCTTGCGTTGTAGCCGGATTTGAGTGCAACCAATGCCATTGCTTCGGCCTGAGTGAAACTTACATCGTTTATATGTTCTGACGTGGCAATGTTTAGTGCCTGGTAAAGCGCAAGCTCCGCTTTTTTTAATTGCACCCCTTCAAACACCGCGCCGATCGTTTTTCCGCCGAGATAGATAGGCCTTTTCTGCATCCGGTAAATCGCAGCTTGCGCGTGCTCGGTGCCGCAAATGTAATCAAGTGTTTCAATAATTGATTGGTTAGACAGTATTTGTCTTACTTGGTGTGCATAGTGTTTTGCGAGATGTGGATGCTCTCTTTTGAACGCGAGAACATTGTCACCAACTTTTCCGGTGACCGCGCTATTTACAAAGTACAAATTATTGTACTTGTAAATTACCGCCGCGCGATCTGATTCAGCCACGAACCGCCGGATGTGTCGAAGGTAATTGTCGGCTTTTTTGTCTTTATGCAATCGTGATCATGGTTCAAGAATCAACCGAGGCATCTTGCCTCTACATAGTCCATGCCTTGCGCCGTAACATAACGGCGAAAACAACATAAATAATCAATCAGTTGTAACTAGGTGAATTCGCAATGGAAAATGCTAAAGATGTACTCGAGAAAATCTCAAATTCTTTACTGCTCGTTTTAGAGTCATTACCACAAGACTCATTTGAATATGATGCAGTCGAGCTAATTGCTGACTACTCACACACTAAAGCTAAGCATATTAATGATAGATTTACCAATAAAAGAGAATAAGCGTCAGTTTCTTATAAGCGTTACGCATAACGCTAATAAAGAATATTGGACAATATGAGGTTTGCTGTTAGATTGGTGGTGATGACCTAGGAGGCCGAAAAATTTTTATTTCTCGCGGGTCTGCCTCGTTTGCAAAGATATAGGCCTCAGAAGGACCCATTACCCTTGAGCATGTGTAAAAGGAGCGGCCGTTGTGCTGCTCCTTTTGCGTTGTCACTTGAAATACTCGTAAGCCACTCCACCCGAATCGGCAACAACTGATTGCCGTCTCAAAAAACATTTATCATAAAGCCGCTTTAGTAATGTGCTTGTGAATGATTGCGATAGCTCGCATCGCTCCGAGATCATCCAAGCCGTTACACGTTCACTATTCCTGATTGATTGAAGCACTTTGAGTTGCGTCTTGCTCAACTTGATGGATTTAAGTTGATGCGGATACGTGCGCGCCACACGCGAAAGATCGGGCGAGATCTGCCCATTTTGGCAAAAATTGTCCATCATCATTATCATTCTCTGAGGTTTATCATAAGAAAGCCTGTGAGGTCAGGCGGGGAAAGGGCTAAGCGGCGATCGTTTTTTCAACCGAGACAGGTGATAGGAAGTTTAACCAGCACGATTTTAGCCACTCGTGATATGTTTTTAGTGCGACTGAACTGTTTGAATAGTAAATCGGTGACGAGCTCACCGTGTTTGGCTTATACACTCATCGCAATACATACCTAGTGAGGAAAAATGGATAAAGGGTTAATTTCGCCACTGCACAATCTTGTTGCTTCATTGGTACCTGGGTTGCCGCAAGCTCAGTCCGCGGTTCAACTTGTAAGAGCCTACGATGCATACCGAGGCAAACACCGTGCAGATAAGCTTGCACAAGGGTTGGAGTTGGCTTGGTCGTGTATGGATGAATCAGATCAGAAGAGTTTTGATACGTTATGTCACGATCCTCACTTTCGAGAGCAAGCTGTCGAGTACATAGAAGCAGCCCTTAACACACCGAGTGAGATCTTGATTAAAGCCATCGCGCTGCTCATGCTCAATGACCCTGACTGCCGGCTGGATGGCGCGCAAAAGGAGCGTTTTGTTCATGGTTTTACCGGGTTAAGCGATCAAGCAGTAAGCGTCTACCTTTCTCTTGTTAAAACAGAGAAATTCACAGAAAGGCTTTACGATATTCACTTGGTTTCTAATAAATACCCGCTGGAAGACAATGATACTTCTCCAGAAATTATACTGATGATGCATCAGTCATTTTTGAATAGAGGTATTCTTCTGCCTGATCAAGCTAACAGTGGATCATTTTTTGACTCTGGAGACAGAGACCCAAATGATTGGTTTGTTCGCTTTGGCGTCTCTGACGAAATTAACCAATACAGAGCACTACTGGAAAAGGCAAAGGCTCTCGGTTAACCCCGCTTCTCCATTAACTACAATGAACATGGCGCGACCGTCGTGGATGACGCGGCTGCGTCCTTCGGTGCGAGTTTTGATCGTCCAGCGGCCGAGGTTGTTACCTTGGCCACTGCGGCGAATCGATCAGTTTGCGAATGGCGTCCACGTTCGCGGCGGCGCCGTATTACAGCCACTTGGCAGTAATGTCGATGGTTTCAAGCGGTCGCCCGTATGTTCCGAGCGCGCGTTATCGATTACGCCTAGTTCGGTATAAGCACCAGGTGTGGTGCGAGTGAATTTTGCGATAGGGGATTTATCCTCCACGCTAAACACAAACTCGCCAATAACTAAGTGGTGCATGGTTTAGTCCTGATCAATACCGGAATACCCCAGCTGCGTGGTAACGTCATTGCCGGATGTAGCGTAAGCGTACTTCTCTTCCATTTTGCGCATTGCGATTTCGGCAATTTCTTCGTTATTTTGCCCTAGTGATGATGCAATATTGATTTGCGGTGCAAAGCTCACAGGCGGCTTTTGTGCGGCTTGCACCTTTTTGCGGTCTACCTTTTTGACTTTCTAGGCCGTCGCCTCGGGCGGATCTAGCTTTCTACCAAACCATACGCAAATTTCTCGCCCACCTTAGCAGCCAACAATGCCAGGAACGACAGATCAAAGTACCTCACGCGGCGTAGCTTGATAAATAGCTCAGGAGCGTAGTTGTTACGCTTCGGTTAGAGCCATATATTCAATACATCGATACGGTTTGTGTGACAGGTTCTGTGAGTAAGGGTTGATGAGCAATCTCGTATGCTTGTTCCCGAGCTATCGGGCGCTGTAGTTCTGGGCAGGTCCCAAGTTTGCGTCCCTTCAAGCCCATCTCTTTTGGGAACGTGGCATATATGGTGACTTTACCGGTTTTACTAAAATCGACACGCAGGTAGTTCGCCTTTTCATACTTCGACCGACGCTCACTAGCATGCTCATAATCACTTTTTTGGCCGTTTTTGAGGTTTATGTTAAAGTGCGCGTCACTGTAGAGGCCTTTGAACGGGGCTCATCCGTAAAGCTCACACATGCTACTTTTTGAATACGTCAAAAATACCATGCGTTACGGATTTGCGTTACTAAACATGGAAAAATAAAGTTCACTTCAGTAACTCAAGGCAAACAACAGTTAATAAAAGTAATTCGTAAGCGCTTGATATAGGCGCCAAAAAGAGTGATTTTTGAAACATGGCTCTATTAATAACAGACCGATGCATAAACTGCGACATGTGTGAGCCCGAGTGTCCCAACGGGGCCATCTCGATGGGTTCCGAGATCTTTGAGATCGAGCCCGATTTATGCACCGAGTGTAAAGGCCATTACGACAAACCGACGTGCCAGTCGGTTTGCCCGATCTCCAAGTGCATTATCACCGATCCCGATAATGTCGAGACCGAGGATCAGCTCCTAGAAAAGTTTGTGGTCATCCAAGGCATGGCATAAACCATTAAAAGCGCCGCAAGGCGCTTTTTTATGTCTGCATCATCTACAACGATTAGCTAACGCTAAGTGCTTAACAGTAATAGATGACAGTCTAATATGAAGGGGTTGCGTTCAGGCACTCAGGCTCGCACATGTCGCAATTGGTACCCTAGGGGTTAACATAAGCAGCTATTTACTCAGGGCTTAAACGCAAAAAACCCCAGCTTTTCAGCTAGGGCTTCTAAGTAGTGGCGGAGTGGACGGGACTCGAACCCGCGACCCCCGGCGTGACAGGCCGGTATTCTAACCAACTGAACTACCACTCCGCACCAATTCTGTCTCATCAAAGTCTTACACTTAATTGCTTTGATGCTTAAATGTTTGCTAACTAAAGCCYAATATTAAGCTCTAATTAGATTATCTTGTTTGATGCGATGAGGATTTTGAATCGAGACGCGCAGTGTATGCCAATACATGAGCATCGCAGATATCAAAAGCATCGAGCTATCAACAAGATAAGCAATGAGAGCCTGGCGATGTCCTACTCTCACATGGGGAGACCCCACACTACCATCGGCGCTGCTTCGTTTCACTACTGAGTTCGGCATGGARTCAGGTGGGTCCAAAGCGCTATGGTCGCCAAGCAAAATTTGGTGTGTCTTCACTTTTYAGTCAAAACACGTATCTAGAAAGCTGTTCGTTCTCGCCACAATCAACTGGCTTATTTCGAGTCCAACCCAAAACCTCTTGGGTGTTGTATGGTTAAGCCGCACGGGCAATTAGTACAGGTTAGCTCAACGCCTCACAGCGCTTACACACCCTGCCTATCAACGTYSTMGTCTASRACAACCCTTTAGAGAGCTCGAAGCTCTAGGGATGACTCATCTCGGGGCCAGCTTCGCGCTTAGATGCTTTCAGCGCTTATCTGTGCCGAACTTAGCTACCGGGCAATGCGTCTGGCGACACAACCCGAACACCAGCGGTTCGTCCACTCCGGTCCTCTCGTACTAGGAGCAGCTCCCCTCAATCATCCAACGCCCACG
>NZ_MUFI01000045.1:0-29876 GCF_001996265.1 Salinivibrio sp. MA440 | reverse complement strand
CCTTTTAACACTGCATAAGCAATGCAAAGAGTAACCCCCGTGATAAAGCCAACAAAAGCAGTTAGTACTGTGTTTATAGGAAGAATCTCAACGGGAAAAACGACTTTTTTAACCAGGTTAATATTGTTTAAAATTACACTACTGGAGGTCGTCATCACTTCTGATATAAATATATGGCACAGTAAACCAACAAATAACATAAGCGCATAATCGGCCTGCTCTGCATTCTCTAAGTGCCATTTTGCTTTGAATACGACAACAAAAACTGTTGAGTATACGAGCAACATAAAGATTGGCGTTATGATTGTCCAAAGAAAGCCAAATAATGTCCCTTTATACTTCATTGCAAGCTCTCGACGCACTAACGTGTTGAGCAATAGGCTGTTTTTTTTGAAAGAAGAAAACATCATTTAATATCTTTAAATTTCATGCCCATTTTATCTTTGGCTGATAGAATAGCTTGACCTTCCAGTTGCCAGTCGATATTAAGATCTTGATCATTCCACTGAATACAAGCTTCATGCTTGGGTGCGTAATAGTCTGTTGTTTTGTAGAGCAGTTCAGCCACATCGGACAAAACACTAAATCCATGGGCTAAACCTGCAGGTACCCATAGTTGACGCTTGTTTTCAGCACTGAGTTCAGCCGTTACGACCTCGCCAAACGTGGGAGACTCAGGACGTATGTCAACGGCAACATCAAGCACTTTACCGAGTGCACAACGCACCAGTTTCCCTTGTGCATGAGCGGTTTGAAAGTGTAATCCACGTACCACATTTTTAATGGAACGAGAGTGATTGTCTTGTACAAAGGTGACGGTTTGGCCGATTGCTTGCTCAAACTGCTTATGATTAAAGCTCTCAAAAAAGAAACCTCTATCGTCGCCAAACACTTTTGGTTCGATTAGGAATACATCGGCAATTTTTGTTGGTGTTGCGTTCATGCTTACTCCATATACCCTCACCGAGGCTTTATCTTAACCACCGTGAGGGCATTCTTTATAATGTGTTTTATTCGCCTTCAAGCAGATTGAGCAAATATTGACCATAGCCGTTTTTTGCAAGTGGTTTAGCACAACGCTCAAGCTGCTTTGCATCAATGAAGCCTTTGCGATAAGCAATTTCTTCTGGGCAAGCCACTTTCAACCCCTGACGGTGTTCGATGGTTTGGATAAAGTTTGTCGCCTCGATTAAGCTTTCATGAGTACCGGTATCTAACCACGCATAGCCACGGCCCATTCTTGCAACGGATAGTTCATCACATTCAAGATAAACACGGTTTAAGTCGGTAATTTCTAGCTCGCCGCGATGTGACGGGGTAAGTTGCTTGGCTCGTTCGACTGCTTTTTCGTCATAGAAGTACAAACCTGTTACCGCATAGTTGCTTTGTGGTGTTGTTGGTTTTTCTTCCAGTGAGCGGGCAGTCCCGGTTTCATCAAAAGCGACGACGCCATAGCGCTCTGGATCATGCACGTGGTAAGCAAAAACCGTGGCGCCCTCTGTTTTTTGATTCGCAGTGCTTAACAATGTTTGCAACGAATGGCCGTAAAATATGTTATCGCCTAAGATCAGCGCACTGGGGGCGCCATCAAGAAAATCTTCTGCAATAATCAGCGCTTGCGCTAGCCCGTCAGGCGATGCTTGTACTGCGTATTCAAGTTTTATGCCCCATTGGCTGCCGTCGCCGAGCAATTGCTCGAATCTGGGCGTATCTTGCGGGGTGCTGATCACTAAGATTTCATCAATGCCCGCGAGCATTAGGGTGCTTAGCGGATAGTAAATCATCGGCTTGTCGTAAATGGGCAGCAGTTGCTTGCTCACAGCGAGCGTCACTGGATAAAGGCGAGTGCCTGATCCACCCGCGAGGATAATCCCACGGCGTTTTTTTTGTGCTTTCATACTAGACTTCAATAAGTTCTTTTATCATTCGCTCAACCCCGCACTGCCATGTGGGCAAGGTTAAACCAAAACTTTGTTCAAATTTCGACACATCCAGTCGAGAATTATGAGGGCGAGCGGCAGCTGTCGGGTAATGAGAGCTAGGGACGGGTTCGACAGTTTCAACCGTCAGATCAATACCTTGTTTCCGCGCGATGTCAAAGACGAAATTCGCGTAGTGATACCAACTGGTATACGCTTTGGCTACCAAGTGGTAAATGCCTACTATGCTTTCTTCACTACCAGTTTGAGATAAGCTGTATGCTTTTCTGATGGCATGGGCGGTACAATCGGCGAGCAGTTCTGCACTAGTTGGCGCGCCAATTTGATCGTCAACGATGCTCAGTTCACGCCGCGATTTGGCTAACGTTAGCATAGTTTTAGCAAAGTTGTTGCCCCGGTTGGCATACACCCAGCTGGTACGAAAAATAAGATACCGCGAGCAATAGCGTTGGATCACCTGCTCTGACATTTGCTTAGTCTCACCATAAACATTGATCGGCGATGTGGGCGTGGTTTCGTCACGCGCAGTGTCTCCGGCACCGTCATAAACGTAGTCGGTGGAGTAGTGAATGAGCCATGCCTGGTGTCGCTCGGCCGCTTTTGCTAATGCCAGCACGCTATGGGTGTTAATTTGAAACGCGGTTTCTTGATCAGTTTCGGCTTTATCAACCGCCGTATAAGCCGCCGCGTTGACGATCACATCGGGCTTAATCGCTTCGACGGTACGAACGAGGCCATTCGGATCAAGAAAATCCCCTTCATATTCGGGGTGGTCACGCCCCACGCAAAATAGGTCACCTAAGTAACTAAGTGAACGCTGTAGCTCCCAGCCTACTTGTCCATCGGTACCAAAAAGCAATATCCGCATAGTTTACTGCTCCCCATACTGCTTTTCGACCCATTGGCGATATTCACCCGATTGAATCGCCTCGACCCACTCTTGGTTGTTAAGATACCAGCGCACCGTTTTTTCAATGCCAGATTGGAAGGTTTCTTGCGGGCGCCAACCAAGCTCTTTTTCTATTTTGCTAGCATCGATCGCGTAGCGGCGATCGTGGCCTGGCCGGTCTTTAACAAAAGTAATTTGCTCACGGTACGGCGTGCTTTGGGGGCGCAGGGTATCAAGCAAGTCGCAAATGGTTTCAACCACGTCGAGGTTGGTTTTTTCGTTGTGGCCGCCAATGTTGTAGGTTTCTCCGGCTTTACCACTTTCAACGACAGTAAGCAGGGCTCTGGCGTGATCTTTGACGTAGAGCCAGTCGCGAATTTGATCGCCGAGGCCGTAAACAGGGATCGGCTTACCGTTTATGGCGTTCAGTATCACCAGTGGGATCAGTTTTTCTGGGAAATGATACGGCCCGTAATTGTTGGAGCAGTTGGTAATCAGGGTCGGCAAGCCGTAGGTTCTCGCCCACGCGGTAACGAGGTGATCGCTGGATGCCTTAGACGCAGAGTAAGGGCTACTCGGTTTGTAGGCTGTTTTTTCGGTGAACATGGGCAGTTTACCCTGACGATGCTCGCTGGGGTGTGGGAGGTCGCCATACACTTCGTCCGTCGAGATATGGTGAAACCTAAACCCTTCTTTACGCTCTAATGGAAGTGCTTGCCAATAGCTTTTTACCACGTCAAGGAGTGTGTACGTACCGATAATGTTGGTTTCAATAAAGGCGGAAGGTCCGTCGATTGAGCGATCAACATGGCTTTCTGCTGCGAGGTGCATGACTGCATCCGGTTGATGCGTCTGAAATACACGTTCTAACTCAGGACGATTGCATATATCCGCTTTTTCAAAACAGTAACGTGGAGAGGACGCAGCTTCTTCAACTGACGCGAGGTTACCTGCGTAAGTAAGCTTATCAAGGTTAATGACCTCATGGTTCGTCTCCGCGATAAGGTAGCGGATCAATGCCGAGCCTATAAAGCCCGCCCCACCTGTAATCAGTATTTTCACAGTAATTCCTTGCGTTTAGTCATACTTCAGTAGAGTCACAATGCGTGGCTAGCGGCTTGGCTTCCGCGACTCCATCATTTGACAATATCATCTCTGCATTTAGWGGCGTCCAATAATACCGAGTCATTTTATTGAAATAAAGACACCTTGGAACAACAAAGCGCCCCTCCCCGATTAGTTCACGGGGAGGGGCGACGGTATCATTGATATTGGATTGTTATTTAGTCAGTCATCTATCGGGCTTTTACTCGCAGTCAAGGCCTGACAGTCGTTCACCATACGCATCTAGTCTGTTGCACTAAGCACTTTGAGTGGCTGTACCCGTAGTTCTGAAAGAGCCTCCGCACGCTCAAACTCAGTATGCAACAACGCCATACCATCGTTATTTGGATCGAGACTTGCTTGAGGGTCAGCCGTGGCGATACCTCGCACGTCGATCTTTCCAGAGAAGAAAAACTCTGATGCATCACGATCACTCGAGCTGAACAATGACACTTTCGACTTTTGCAGGTTATCGTTAACAAACAGATCGAAACCAGTAAATGTCAACAACGGCAGCGTAGATTGAGGCTTAGAGTATATAACTTGCCGTATTTGTCCTCCAAAGCCATCTTCAAGTAGCAAAAAGCTTCGCTGAATGTCCCAACTTCCCTCTCCACCACTGGCATAGCTTCTCAGGCACGCACCTGTTTCACTGCTACCACATGAGACAATTTCGGTATCAGTCCGGTACGGAATATCAAGATTTTGTAACCATGTTGAGTAATCGATACCTGTACTCACATCTTTGGGCTTATCGGTGAACTCTATTCCCCACCCATCGACGACACCACTACCACTGATATAGTAATTTGTTCCACCTATTTTGTGCGCATAACCATAGTAACCATCACGATCATTCGGCAACGCCTGCCAAAATAGCGGCTCTCCTCCACTCTCGATAGAGAGAGAAACATTGTCTAACCTTCCGTTGCCAGCCAAGGGAGCATACCAATAATTGGTACCATCGCGATAATCATCACCAATTTCGTTCATTTCTAACGGCTTGCTGGTGATATCTCTAAGATCCAATAAGCGATAGGCATTAATTTGTCGATATTTATCTTTTTGGATAGAGTCGTCCACGTTCTCGGGCGTGTCTGACTCTAGACGCTCGTAGCGTACGGCTAAACTCTGTTTATTGTCTAACTTTGCCTCAACATTAATGGGAGACGTTGCCCAAAAAGTGTCATAACGAGAGTTGATACCAAACACCTGACCACTTGAGTCTCCTCCGTCTTCAAGTGTTTGTTTTATGTCCCTGAGGTTAGGAAAATCCTGGCCGGTCGTTATACAACTCCCCTCTCCTCGCTGTGGCTGAAAGTCACTGAAGCGCATATTATTTGACAGTAAAGATTTGTGGTAAGAGACGCTGTCAAGAAACTTGATGCCGCCCGGCCTGATTACACTTTCGTAAATAGTGAGATAACCATCACTAGGTATTTTACTTTTGTTGATCTGCAATGTGCCTGAATTAGACCACGACGACGATCCAGCAGAGTATGTTTCTAGCAGTTGGCCCTGAGCACTATGCACCGCAACTCTTAGCCGTGTGTTCTTAACTTTATTAGCATGTACCCACTCGCGATAATCAACTTCAGGTTCAGCGTCGGGGTCATAGTTTGGATCGCTGGGATCAACGTTTTCATAATAAATTTTTTCGTCATAGATGTCACAGCGGGTGCTATCTTTCTCGGTCTCGGTGACGTAGAAGCTAGCAAAATCGATGGTATATTTAGGGGTCGGTTTAGAGCCACCACCGTCATCGCCTCCCCCACATCCTGCGAGGGCTAACGGTAAGAGTAAAGAAAGGTATAGTCGTTTATCCATGATGTTCTCAATCGCTTGGTTTTTTGATCGCATAACGCAAAATGTGACTTACTTACAAGTGAATAGCAAGTAGGTAAGCAGCACAATGCGAGCTTTAACGTGACTGCGGTTCAATCTTTTACTGATCCATGCTTTCAATCGCTGTTTACGCGACAGGTGCTTTAGGTCGCTGAGTAGCGTCAGCTGGTTGAGGGCATTGGGATCAAGCTGATGACTGAAATAGGCTTTAAATGCATTTGCTTGTATCACGACTTTGTCCACGCTGAAACAAAAGTCTTGATAGTGTTGACGTATCTGTAATAGACGATGAGGTTTGGCACCGATGCTATTATTTTTGTGTTGACGGTATTGGATTAAAGGGCGCTCAATCAGTTTTAGGCTACCGAATTGCTTGGCGACCAGTGCCAACCACCAGTCATGCATGTATGCCGATTCTGGAATCGGTAAGGCCTTGTCGAGTAAAGGGCGGTTAAAAATCGCGGTACACCCAGACACTGTATTTTGTTGTAACAGCTGATTAAATGTGTTTCCCCAATTGATGGGGATTTTTTTGTAGGCGAAATACGAGTTATTGATCACGTTCAGCTTAGAATCAACAATACAAAGATCTGAATACACAAGAAGAGGCTGCGCTGAATTCAGTGTTTTGATGTACTGATAACTGGTTACGATTTTATCAGGAAACCAGATGTCGTCTTGGTCACTCAGCATCACAAATGGGGCCGACGTTAAGGCTAACCCCCGGGCAAAGTTTTGGCTTGGGCCAAGGCTTCCCTCATTCGATTGATGTAACTCGATTTTATCATCATTGACGGCAAGTTTCTGGATGATAGTGATCGTGTTATCGGTTGAACCATCATCCATCACAATGATCCTGTTAACCAAGTGACTGTAGCCATGGTTACGTTGGATTGATTGGATTTGTGCCTCGATGTATTCTTGTCCATTGTAGGAGGCTAATACAATATCGATAGGCCAACCAGGCGCTGAAAGTGGCTTTTTGTTCACTTTTCTTCCATTCACTGTTCTATTCGTTACTTATCTTAAACGAGGTAAATGTGCTGCTTTAAAGTGTAGACTGTCTGGATTAGATACTTTTAAGATTATCGACTTGATAGATTTTAGAGCGCTTTGATCGCACTTTTTTGCGTGCAAAACAAAACCTCAGGGCACTTGATAGATGCCATACGAAGTAACGACTTAATAGCTTCCGACTTGCCCGTTGTCGCCAATGGACCGCCTTCGTTTCCTCGGAAAACGCCACTTGATATCCTGCTTTGTGCGCCCGATAACAAAAGTCGATATCCTCGCAGTACATGTAGTATTTTTCGTCTAGCCCACCGAGTTGCTGATAAACACTTGCTTTCACCGCTATTAATGCACCACTCGCCCAAAGCGGCGATTGCACATCACGTATGTCAGCTTTGCGGATAACGGTAGAGCGATTATTCATTGCGTAAGCAGAAATGAACGACCAAAGTTTAGGGAAATGACGGATATTGTCGTCCTCAACATGCTCGTCTACATCTAAGTATAAGTTACCCGCCACGATCTCTTTACCACTTAAACCAATAAACTGGCGTAGATTTTCTAGGGCCTGTGGTGTGATTTGAACGTCAGGATTGAGCAACAAAAAATAGTCATCTGACTGAGGTTCTAGCGTACTCAAGTAATGAAGAAAGTTTAAGTTATTGTTAGCAGAAAATCCTTTTTTGCTTGTATTTGCAATGTAAGTTACGCCATTCTGTTGACAATAACCTTTCAGTTCTTCTTGTGGTGCGTTATCGCGACAAATAACATGGACATCTGCTACATCTGCTGCCTGTCGAAGTGAATCCATGTTTACAATCATATCACTATGATTGTGTGAAACTGTAGAGATAATGAGTCTCATTTTTAACCTTGCTGGGCTGTGAGTATAGAAAATAGGGATAGATAAAAAGACATATAACTTTGTAGGCTTCCCTATCTAGCCGATTCTGTTTAGTCTCGGCCTTGAGCATATTCCTAATGCGTTTTATCTTACGTCATTTTACTCTGCTTAACTTGACATAACCGCATAAAACGAGCTACGCGATGCTAAAAAGCAATACTTAGAATAACATTTTGTTTAAATTTCTCGGCACCCCCACTCCGGATAGTGCTCGCGAATGTAGGCATTAAGCGCTTTTTCTGCCTCCGTGTAAGTGCGAGTGCTCTGATCGCCGTTTTTATTCACACTTTTGACCATGCCAGCGCCGACGGTAAGGTTGCTGTATCGGTCAATCAGCACAAACGCGCCCGTTTTTGGCAGTGACTGGTAGCTGTCTAGTGGCGTTTTCTCAGTGAGGGTAAAGTCCGCTAAGGCAATCTCGTTTAATGCCAGAGTTTCGCTATTCGGCGCGTGGGTGTCGAGCGTATTCACATCAATTTTGTGCTGAATGTCAGTGACTTTGCCTGTGGCCATGTGGGTCGCGAATTTCACCCATAAATCTTTGTGGGTACGCAGTGGCGCTTCATCCATCCATACTACATGGGCGCTAAACTGGTTAGTCACGGTAGGTTCGTGACCGGTGTGCACCAGCATATCGCCGCGTGAGATATCTATCTCATCTTCAAGCGTTAAGGTAATGGCATTATCCGGATAAGCGCAGTCTAATTCACCGTCATAAGTGTAAATCGAGGCAATCACTGATTGTTTGCCGGATGGCAACACGGTCACATTGTCACCAACCCGCACTGTGCCTGAGGTTAAGGTGCCGCAGTAACCCCGGAAGTTAAGGTTTGGGCGATTAACATACTGCACCGGAAAGCGCATATGCTCAGTGTCTTTGTCTTGCGCGACTTTCACTGTCTCGAGCAGTTTCATCAAGGTAGCACCGGGGTACCAGTCCATTTGCTCGCTTGGCGTCACCACGTTGTCACCTTTCAGTGCCGAAATAGGCACAAAGCGGATGTCATCAATGGCAAAGTGTTTGGCCATATCGCGATAGTCGGCTTTAATTTGTTTGTATACCGTTTGGTCGTAATCCACCAAGTCCATTTTGTTGACCGCGACAATGACGTGCTTGATACCCAGTAAGCTGCAAATATAACTGTGGCGACGAGTCTGGGTTTGAATGCCATGACGGGCATCCACCATCACAATCGCCAGTTCACACGTCGACGCACCGGTCACCATATTACGGGTATATTGTTCGTGCCCTGGCGTATCGGCAATAATGAACTTGCGCTTGTCGGTTGAAAAGTAGCGATAGGCGACATCAATGGTAATGCCCTGCTCGCGCTCGGATTGCAAGCCATCAACCAGCAAGGCCAAGTCAAACGCTTCATCGGTGGTGTTGAACTTTTGCGAGTCTTTTTCAATCGCCGCCATCTGATCTTCATAAATCAGCTTGCTGTCATACAGCAACCGACCAATCAGGGTAGATTTACCATCATCGACGCTGCCACAGGTTAAAAAACGCAGTAAATCTTTTTTTTCATGCACCTGCAAATAGGCGTCGATGTCTTTAGCGATTAAATCAGAAGAGTGTGACATGACTTATAGAGCCTTGTAATACTGGTTCAGTGTGTCGATAAAAGTGTTTATTTCAGCTTTCGGTAGCAGGTTAATCCCAGCAGCGGCTTTACGACCACCGCCAGTGGAGAATTGCCCGCAGATCTCATCCGCGCCATGGCGCTGGTTAAGCGGCGCGCGCACACTCACAGTGTAACCTTGTTCACTCGGGTTTAATGTCAATATAGCGTGAGCTTTTTCAGGTGATTGATTGGCCAGCTGGTTGCCGAACACTCCGCTAATGCGTCTCGCCCACGCCGCATTCGGTAAGCAGTAAATGGTGCTTTCGATAGACGTATGCTCGGGGGCCAATGCCTGCGCCTTGGCCATATCATCGGCATACCCACCTTGCAGTTGATAATATGGCGACGTGCGATCGGCTTGTAACGCAAACGGTGAGTCATAGGCCAATAATGCGTGATACAAGTCCGCTGGCGCAAAGAGCAAATCGTCTACGCTCGAGCCATACCCGTTGTAATTAATCAATATGCCCAGCTCGTTTAAAAACGTTTGTTGGTCGGCCGCGATACCGTGTTTCTCACAGAGGGCATCGGCCGCGGCAACCATGTTATCGCCATACGCCGCTGCGATTGCCCAAGCCACATAGCGCTCGCCGAGGTGCTGGTTAATCAGCAAACTGGTACAGGTGTTGGCATCGGTATTGATTAAGGCAGTGAAGTTATCGACGACTGGCACTTCTCCGGTACGATGGTGATCGCAATAGAAAACGGGGATATCACGCTTAAGTAGAGCTTCAAGGGCGGCTTTGTTCTTATCCATCGAGATATCAAGCACGGTGACACTCGAGACATCAGTTTGCTGCGCGACTTGGTCAAGCAGTTGAATATCGCGTTTAACGCCCGTGACGAGGGTACTTGCCTGCGGCGCCGCTTTTTGTAATTGCGACGCTTTTCGCAACTGCAACAACGCGAGAATGCCGTCGGCATCACCATTAAACACATCGTAATGCATGACTTAGTTGGCTCCTTGAGATGCTCGAATAAACCCGTGAGTGTTGAGATAGCTCACCACCTGCTTGGCACAGGTTTCAATATCGGCTTGGTCGGTATGCAAATGTATCTCAGGCGCGGCGGGTGGCTCATACGCCGAATCAATACCGGTAAAGTCAGGAATGTCTCCTGCACGCGCTTTTTTATATAAGCCTTTCGGATCGCGGGCTTCACACACCGCAAGCGGTGTGTCAACAAACACTTCAATAAAAGCAGCATCGCCAATACGGGCACGCACTTTTTCCCTATCGGCCCGAAACGGCGAGATAAAGGCGGTGAGCACAATCACTCCAGCATCTATAAATAAGTTAGCCACTTCACCTATGCGACGTATGTTTTCTTCTCGGTCTGCTGCGCTAAAACCTAAGTCCTGGTTGAGGCCATGGCGAATGTTGTCGCCATCCAGCAGATAGCTGTGTGCACCAGCGGTCAATAATTGATGCTCAACGGCATTGGCGATAGTGGATTTCCCCGAGCCACTGAGCCCGGTAAACCACAGCACCACAGGGGTTTGTTGTTTTTGTTTGGCCCGCGTTTGTGCGGTCACACTGCTGTTATGCCAGGTTATATTGGTAGCTGGCGTCGACGTTGTTGTCATAGCACTCACACAGAATGAAAAGGAAATACAATCGGAATTAATGCAGTTACGATCGCGATATACATTAACGTGACCGGCCAGCCCACTCGGATAAAGTCGGCGGGTCGATACTCTCCCGCGCTCATTACCATTAAGTTGGTTTGATAGCCAAAGGGGCTGATAAAACACGCACTCGCGCCATACGCAACCGCCATCACCCAAGGCATGGCATTCAGTTGCAACCCATCGGCAATGCTGAGCGCAATGGGCACCATCAAGGCCGCCGCGGCGGTGTTGGTCATGGTCTCGGTGAGCAGCACCGTTAACAGTATTAAGCCAAATAGCACTGCTACTGTGGGTAGCCCATTTATCTGAGCTAAAAAGACCTGGGTGACCGACGTGGCTAAACCACTACTTTGCACCGCAGAAGCCAACGATAAGGCACAGACTAGAATCGTTAATAGCTCAAACGGAAAGCGTCGACGTAACTGACTGCTATCGGCAACCTTGCTCCCTACCATCAGCACCAGGTATAACGTCAAGCTTTCTATTAAGCTCATTATGCCCAACGCACCTGCCGCAATCGCCACGAGAAAGCCACCGATGGCGGCTGTGTTTTGCACCACAGAAAGCGGCTGAAAGGTTTTGTGATCTGACAACAAAAAGAAGTTGCGGCTGATATTCTGTCGCCGCTCAAAATCTGGCCCTACTGCCAGCATTAGTTTGTCGCCACTTTGGATCGGGTTATTCCCCAACTTGCCGCTGACAGTTTTCCCTTCTCGTGATAAGCCAATCACTGCCGCATCAAACCGGGCGCGAAAGCCCACTTGCTTGAGTGTTTTGCCGATTAAGATCGACTCTGGGCTTACCAAGACTTCACGCAAGTTAGTGGCGGGTAAATCGCCTTTGTTAAAGGTGGTTAGCCCTGGGAACGCAGTAATTTGATGCACTCGGCGTACATCACCACAAAAAAGTAATTTGTCTCGGCTTTGGATAACATCGTCGGGTTTAACCGGTGAGATGAGAGTATCTCCCCGCACGATTTCGGCGAGAAACAAGCCATCAAGTGCACGCAAGCCGTTTTTGATGACGGTTTTACCAACCAACGGGCTGCTGGGCGCCACAGCGGCCTCAATAAAATATTGGCTCTCGAGTGACTCGGCGGTGGTGTGTTGTGGCAACCACCGACTCACTACGACCACGACCGCACCACAGCCCACAACGAGTGCCGCGCCAATGGGTAGAAAGTCAAACACCGCGATACTCGGACCACCTTGCGCCGAGACTAAGCCACTGACCACTAGATTAGTACTGGTGCCTATCAAGGTTAAGGTGCCGCCTAAAATGGAAAAATACGACAACGGGATCAATAAACGCTGCGGAGCATGCAGTTGCGACTTCATCACCGCCCGCATCATGCTGGCCACTACGGCTGTATTATTAAGCATGGACGAGGCAATCGCGCTTAACGCGCCCATTTTTAGTAAGTTCGGCAAATACTTGCTATGAGCAATATGTTTTGCCAAAAAACTTAGCAACGCGGTGCGTTCTAATACGATTGCCGCTAGTAACAATAAAACCAGGGTGACAATGCCCGAGTTGGTGACATGGCTCAGTACCGTTTGGGTATCTAGCTCACCACCGACTAACAACAGGGTAGTTGCGGCGATAAAAATATGGCTTGCACGTTGCTTGGTAGCCACCAGCGCCGCAATCAGTCCCACCAATACAGTGGCTGTTAATATCATCAACCGGGCCTTTTAGAAGTAGCCTTCGCGTTTCTTTTTCTCCATCGAACCGGCGCTATCATGGTCAATCGTCCGCCCTTGGCGCTCAGAGGTGGTGGTAAGCAACATTTCTTGAATCACTTCGGTCAAGGTGGTCGCTTCTGATTCCACGGCACCTGTCAATGGATAGCAACCTAGTGTTCTAAAGCGTACCATTTTGTGCTCTGGTACTTCGCCCTCTTCAAGTGGCATCCGATCATCATCGACCATAATCAAAGTGCCATCTCGTTCTACGACAGGGCGCGGCTTGGACAAATACAAACCAGGGATCTCGATGTTTTCTAGGTAGATATATTGCCAGATATCAAGTTCCGTCCAGTTTGACAGCGGGAAGACTCGGATGCTCTCGCCCTTTTTCACTTTGCCGTTATAAATATGCCAAAGCTCGGGGCGCTGATTTTTGGGATCCCAGCGGTGATGCTCATCGCGGAACGAATACACACGCTCTTTGGCGCGTGATTTTTCTTCATCACGGCGAGCGCCACCAAACGCCGCATCAAAACCGTATTTATCTAACGCCTGCTTTAACCCTTGGGTTTTCATGATATCGGTATGCACCGAGCTGCCATGCGTGAACGGACTGATGTTCATCGCCAGCCCTTCCGGGTTTTGGTGCACAATCAACTTCATGCCCGCTTGCTCAGCCATTTTATCGCGAAACTGATACATCTCTTGGAATTTCCAAGTGGTATCAACATGCATCAACGGAAACGGTGGTATACCCGGCGCAAAGGCTTTTTTTGCTAAGTGCAGCATCACGGAAGAGTCCTTGCCCACGGAATACAGCATCACAGGGTTATCAAACTCCGCTGCCACTTCACGCATGATATGAATAGCCTCAGCTTCAAGCTGCTTTAAATGCGTCATTTTTTCTGGTGATACAGACATGGTGTTTCCTTAACCCTATGTGAAGCCACTCTTTGCAGCGAACACTTTTTGTTCAGCGCTTACCCACGCTACCGCCATGAGGTGTCGCTCCCCCTGTGCGCATAGCCAACCTTTAAGACTCACTACGCGTTGTGCATAGCCGCCGTATTTTAACGAGGAACGAGTCTACTTGCTAACAAGTATCTGCAAAAGAGTTTGTCACCAGACGTCGAAATTTTTCCTCAATCCGCCCCAAACAAATCGCGGGTGTAGACTTTGCTTTCTACATCACGGATTTCATCCACCATGCGGTTGGCAACGATCACATCAGCGCGTTGTTTGAAGGTATCCAGGTCTTTGATGACGTCTGAGTTAAAGAAGGTGTCTTCTTCAAGCACCGGTTCGTATACCACCACTTCAATGCCTTTGGCTTTAATGCGTTTCATGATCCCTTGGATGGCCGAGGCACGGAAGTTATCTGAGCCGGATTTCATCACCAGACGATATATACCTACCACTTTGGGCTCGCGCTTGATAATGGCCTTGGCAATAAAGTCTTTGCGGGTGGTGTTGGCGTCAACGATAGCTTGAATGATGTTATTGGGCACGTCTTGGTAATTGGCCAATAGTTGACGGGTGTCTTTTGGCAGGCAGTAACCGCCGTAACCAAAGGAGGGGTTATTGTAGTGATCGCCAATGCGAGGGTCTAACCCTACCCCTTCAATGATCTGGCGCGCGTCTAAACCGTGGGATTCGGCGTAGCTGTCCAGCTCGTTAAAATACGCGACCCGCATCGCCAAGTAGGTGTTGGAGAAAAGTTTCACCGCTTCGGCTTCGGTAGAGTGGGTAAACAAGACCGAGATACCCGATTTGACTGCACCTTGTTGCAACAAGGTAGCGAATTGACGGGCGCGCTCGGATTGCTCACCGACAATTATTCGTGATGGATATAAGTTGTCGTAAAGCGCTTTGCCTTCGCGCAAAAACTCGGGTGAGAAGAGGATGTTTTCGCAACCCATTTGTTGCTTAATATGCTCGGTATAGCCCACTGGTACCGTTGATTTGATCACCATCACCGCATCGGGGTTAATCGCCATCACATCTTTAATCACCGATTCGACCGAGCTGGTATTAAAGTAGTTGGTTTCGGGATCGTAGTCGGTGGGGGTGGCAATCACCACAAAGTCCGCGCCTTGGTAGGCCAGCTCTTTATCGAGGGTGGCGGTAAAGTTCAGTGGTTTTTCGGCGAGGAATTGCTCAATTTCGGCATCGACAATCGGGGATTGTTGATTGTTAAGCAGGTTAACCTTTTCTTCCACAATGTCGAGTGCGACCACTTCATTGTGTTGCGCCAGTAGCATGGCGTTCGAAAGGCCGACGTAACCTGTTCCAGCAACTGCAATTTTCATTGTTTTATTCTCTTGGATCAAACCTAAGAAAAGGGTATCACGAGGACTGAGGAACGACTAGCGGCTGTAAATAGCAAAAAACCGCCACGAGGGCGGTTTTTTTAATGATGGCGGTGAGAGAGGGATTCGAACCCTCGATACGTTGCCGTATACACGCTTTCCAGGCGTGCTCCTTCAGCCACTCGGACACCTCACCATATTGTGTGTTAAACGACATTTACACTGGGTGGCTTATAACCCCGCTGTCGCGTTAACGGGGCGTACTATAGAGAGTTGCTGCTTTGCGGTCAAGTTGTTGGTGATAGGTTTAGGTTTAAATGGCTATTTCATCGCCATTCAAACCCAATCCTATTGTTATCGAAGAAAGAAGAAAAAGGCCCTTCCAGGCCTTTTGGGGAATCGATGCAAGGGGTGATACCTACTGTGGCTGATTCCTCGCCTCAAGAATATCAATTTTCGCTGATTTCACCGCCGGGTTTGATTTGATTTCTGCCAATACTGCCACGATGTCATCTTGCCCACTGGCATTGAGCTGCCCAAGCTTGGTGGTCTCATCAAAGTAAGTCACATTCAAGTTAAGCGACTCGGCCAACTCGTAGATGGTGCCTTGGTCCAGCAGCACGGTGATGTTCCCGGTCACTTTACCCAGTGTACGTGTGACTTCATTGTAAACTTGGTCTCCTGCTTTTAAAGCGCTATTGTCGAGGTTTATACCTTTATAACCATGTAGTTCAGAGAGTTCAGTTAAGGTGACTGGCCCATCGACTTGCGCGGCTAAGGCTTGCTCAGCATTGTGCCCTTTGGCCTTTGCTTCTGTTGGCATCGGCTTTGCATCATTGTCATTTGCCATGGTTGTACTGCTCCCAGCGACAGCGACGTGGGTTAATAATGCACTGGCAACAAAGGCTACTATCATCTTACTTTGCATGTGAAACTCCTTGTAATCTCTATTTAAACGGTTCGCTTTGTTGCTTAATGACCGTAAACACGGACTTGTGCCTTGGTGAGTTCGCTATCCACTTGGTTGTTGAGCACATCACCAAAATCAGCACGGTTGGTATCAACAAGATTCACGCTCCACTCCCCTTGCACTTTTTCACCAAGAAATGCATTGACGAGCATAGGCCCGCTTATGTGGTAAGCGTAACCGGGGGCAGAAGCATTGCCTAACCCTTGATACGCACCTAATGATGTTCTTGACGTAGCAAGAATCGCTTTTGTTCCCGCAGGCGAGGTCACTTGAATGGCAAGATCTGACGCAGCTGTACTTCCAGTGAGATCGCCGTTGCCGACTTTAAGCAAATCGTCATTTTTGATGTTAAAACCAAATTGCATTCCTTCAAGCGTCAGGTCGCCGTTAATGTCATCATCCAGCTGGAAACGAAATGTCGCGCCTTGTGCATCAGCATCTGGAATCGATATAGGAGAGTGCGTTGGTGTGATATCAATCCAATCAGTATGGCGCAGAGGCGGGAGTGTTGCGCTCTCTTGCTGTGCCAGCGCAACCGCTTTACCGGCATTTACCCGACCAAACCCATATTTATTGTTAAATGCATAACCAGCTGCGTTTTCAACCCAGCCTAAATGCGCGGTAACGCCGTTGCTCGGTTCATCAGTATCACGATGTCTATCAGTATCACTGATGCGGCTACCTGAAGATTGACTCCCCACTAATAGCGTCACAGGCGCGTCATCAGGATCAACCTTATCGGCAGTTTTGGCAAGGATATATCGAATCTCGCGCCAGCTTAGCGTTGGATTGGCCTCAGCAATGAGTGCCGTCACCCCAGTAACATTAGGGGCAGCAGAAGAGGTACCATTAAAGGTGTTGGTGTAGTTACAGTTTGGGTTTGCGTCTTGGTTTAAGTCTGTGCCTGGTGTGTTAAATGGCCAAACACGTTGGTGAAAGTCTTGTACCCCGAGCATAGAGAAGTAACTGCCATTGACCGCTTCAAATTGATCGACAGTGGCTTGGCTGGCATAGCCTTTCTCGCATGTCATCAAATCGGTGGTGATCATCGCCGGTGCTTCTGTCCCATATTCGCCAGCGGGAGCGGATACCCATAAGCTTGACCCTGCCGTGGAATAGCTTGATTTGCGCCCATCGGTATTGACCGCACCAATGGTCAGGGTATAAAAACTGGCGTTAGCCGGATCCCAGTTGCTGTCGTAGCAGCTGAATACACGTGATTGGTTTACATTGATTCCCGCCTGGGCTTGATCACATAAGGCATTTCCCTCTTGCCAATTTCCGCTAGAGATAAATGAGTTACCTGCCGATTTTATATTGAGAGCGCCCAAACCCTGTCTCAAGTTTGCTGTCGGATACTGAAAAAGTACCTCGTCAACATCGGTGGTTGCAATAAAAGCAGGCGCTGAGATGCCGTAACTGCGGTTGAAGGCTACGAGATTGTCATTGAGGCTAATACCAGAACCGTCTAAGCCATAACTGGCAAATTGTGACTGTTCACTTTGCTCTTCTAGGTAATTCATTCCGATCAGGCTGGCATCCGGTGCGACGCCACGACCACCTAATCCATTCCACCCTTTTGCCGCAATCAGCCCGGCAACCGAGGTCCCATGATCGCCACCGGTGCCTACCGGTGTTGGATCGCTTGAGCCATCTGCAAAGTTAATCGAGCGGTTGGGGAGTACATTATCCACAAGGTCTTCGTGATTGATAGCCATGCCTGAGTCAACTACGACGGTAATGCTATCTTTTCCGGTAATATTATGTTTGTACGCACCCAGCACATTCATATCTTCACCGGGGACAAGGATGCTGTCGTCGTATTGATGTTGCTGCTTAGCCTGCTCTTCGCTCATGCCTTGAGCTACACGTAGATCAACCCACGCCTGATACGTCTGTGCGTTCATGGCGTAGCCCGTTTGGCCAGTGTTGTATAAATGCCACTGTTGTTGAGCTAACGGGTCAATTTTCACATCGCCGGTTATGGTGACGCCTCCCGATTTTTTCAAACGGCCATCCGATAAAGAATATTCGAAAGTACGCTTATCGCTATTTTGGGTCGGCATATAGTGAATCGCACTGCTCTCTCGCTCATAAATAAGCACCCCATGCGATAATTTGAATTGACCCTGCTGCAGTTGAGGCACTTCAACGCCATTTTCTGAAATAGAGAGTTGAAGGTTTTCGGTGGAAAATTCACTGTCAATAATCTCAATCGGTGTACCGACTAATTGTTTGTCTACCGTAACATCGATGTTTTCGTCTTCGAGTGCCTGTTCAGACTGGGCCCTTGTATCGCTATTGAGCCTCTGCATAGCATCACTGTCGACTTCGCCATCACACCCAGCGAGCGCAATGGATACCAGCATCGCCGTTAATGTGCGTTTATTAATGGGGTATAACATTGTTCAATCCTTTGAATAATAGGGTTTTATTTCCATATCAATGAACAACTTACCTGCCCAGCCGCCTACATGCAACATAATTGTCATAACTTGATGCGTAGTCAAAAGTAGGCACTAACGAGAGTCGACAGGCGTGTTCTTTTTACTTAGCACCAAAATGAAAAAGAGTCAGTCAAAATAGTCATTCAGTTTGGTGATTTATGTTTGTTTCAACATAGTGTCGAGCCAGTCACAGTAAGAGAGGATTTTGACCATGTGTTATATCACCTAAAAGTACACTTACCCGCCGAGCTTGGCGTGATGGAAGCAAGTGAGCATGAAAGCTGTTAAACTCAGCACACAAATCGAATACGAATGAGAGCCTGATGACTTTATCCGAATTCCTTACCCAACATGCTGATAGCGCGCAACTGCTTAACGAAATGCAAACCCGTGGTGTGGTGACCGCCATGGCTGCCGCACCCCATGTCATTAGCCCCAGTGAGTGGCTCCCCGTAATGTGGGGAGGTGACGAGCAAGCGCCATTTGAAAGCCATGAGCAGTTTGAGCAGTACGCGAACCTGATTGTCGATATTTGGAATGCGCAGCGCCAACAGCTGTTGGAAAAAAATTGGCAGTGGCCGGAAGGGTGTTTGTTGGATGACCCCGAAATTGTCAACCAAGCGACGCGCGATTTCGCCGAAGGCTTGTTGCAAGGTTGGAGCCTCACCCGTGATGATTGGGAAACGCTGATGCCGGAAAACACCGATGGCAATGCCCTACTCGGCGGCGTGGTGCTTTCCATCAGCTTGCTTTACGATCCAGAAACTGCCCTTTCTACCATGGAAGCGCAAGGCGCAGAAGAGTTGGCACAGTTTGAGAAAATCTTCAACGCCATGCCAACTATGTTGTGTGGCCTCACCCACCACGGCGCAGCATTGGCGGAGGATGCGGAAGGGGCATAAAGCAAGGTCCTAGGTCCTAGACGACGGAATACAGAGCGCTTCGCTTACGGAGTACGGGAAGAGACGAGACGCTTCGCTTCTAGAGGCTAGAGACTAGATAAAGCAGATCATGCTCGCACTGAGGCTATTGCTTTTTCTGTACTCTGTATTCCGTAATCAGTATTCGGGATCTTGAATACAGAGCGCTTCGCTTACGGAGTACGGGAAAAGACGAGACGCTTCGCTTCTAGAGGCTAGAAACTAGAGACTAGAAAGAGCAAACCGTGCGCGCATCGGGGCTTTTGATCTTTCTGTATTCTGTAATCCGTATTCCGTCATCTTTTCCTAGAACCTAGGAGCCTAGGCCCTAGGAACGGTGTTACCCCTTCATCTCCGCGGCGAAGTTGAGCATGCGGTTGAGTGGGATTAACGCTTTTTCACGCACGTTATCATCAACGTGAATTTCATGCTCTTCGCCGCCGTTTTCGAGTGCGTTTTCAATCGCTTTAAGGCCGTTCATGGCCATCCAAGGGCAATGGGCACAGCTTCGACAGGTCGCGCCCGCGCCGGCTGTGGGTGCTTCAACGAGCTCTTTTTCAGGCACCATTTGCTGCATTTTGTAGAAAATGCCTTTATCGGTGGCGACAATCAGCTTTTCATTCGGCAGCGTTTGCGCCGCTTTAATCAGCTGACTGGTCGAGCCAACGGCATCGGCCATTTTTACCACGCTCGCTGGGGATTCAGGGTGAACAAGAATCGCGGCGTCGGGGTAAAGGTGTTTCATTTTTTCTAGCGCTTGGGCTGAGAATTCGTCGTGGACCACGCATTCGCCTTGCCATAAGACCATGTCAGCGCCAGTTTCTTTTTCGATATAGGCGCCTAGGTGGCGATCTGGGGCCCAGATAATTGGCTTGTCTTGGCTGTCTAGGTGCTCGACAATCTCTAACGCGATGCTTGAGGTGACCACCCAATCGGCACGTGCTTTGACGGCGGCCGAGGTATTGGCATACACCACGACGGTGTGATCTGGGCGTGCGTCACAAAACGCGGTGAATTCATCGGCAGGACAGCCTAAGTCTAACGAGCACTCGGCATTAAGCGTTGGCATTAAGACGGTTTTCTCTGGGGTGAGGATTTTAGCGGTCTCACCCATAAAGCGTACACCGGCCACGATCAGGGTTTTGGCTGGGTGTTGATTGCCAAAACGGGCCATTTCTAACGAGTCGGCCACACACCCGCCGGTTTCTTCGGCGAGGGCTTGGATCTCTGGGTCCGTGTAATAGTGAGCAACAAGTACCGCGTCTTTTTGTTTTAATAGTTGTTTGATGCGCGCAACGTGTTGTTTTTTCTCTTCGACACTCAATGCCATTGGTTTCGGCGGAAAGGGGTAGACCCTTTGCGACGTTTCAATCACTTGGCTCATGGGATTACTCATGCTTACTTCCAGTCCGGGGCTTCCAGTCCGGGTAGTATAACGCGAGTAGAGCTAGAGTCCTAGAGCGTAGGTCCTAGGTCCCAGGTGACGGAATACGGAATACGGAATACGGAATACGGAAAAAGCATATCGTGCCAGCTTTTGCTTTTCCCGTATTCTGTAAGCGAAGCGCTCTGTATTCCCACTCCCGAATACAGATGACTGGATACAGAGTACAGAAAGAGCAAGAGCGCAGAGGCGGCAACGATCTTGCTTTATCTTAACCTACATCGCATTTTTGGCTTGTTTGGCGCTGGTTGAGTCTGGGTAGGTATCAATCACTTGCTGGAAGTATTGATCGGCTTGGTCGCCGTTACCTTGTTTTTGCGCAATTAGGCCGAGTTTGAGCAATGCGTCGGCGCGTTTGTTGGAGTCTTTAAACTTGCTAACTGCCGTAAACTCTTGGTTTGCCTGCTCAAATTCACTTTTAGAAAAATAAAGCTGGCCGAGCCAATAGTGGGCGTTTGCTGTGTATACCGACTCTGGGTATTGTGAAAGGAAAGCGTTAAACGCTTTGGTTGCGCCTTGGTAGTCTTTCTCTTTTAAGATCAGGTTGACGGCAGCTTCATACGCGGCGTTTTCGCTTTTATCATCCGTAAAGCTAACAGATGATGCGTCTTGAGTCTCTTCTTGGGGGGCTGGGACCGCTTGTTTCGCGGTTCTTAGCGTATCAACCTCGCGATAGAGATCGCGTTGGCGTTCTACCATTTGTTTGATGTCGTAGCTGTTACGCTCAACACTGCCGCGTAACGTGCTTAGCTCTTGCGCCATTTGATCAAGTTGGCGTTGCATATCCAGCTGCATTTGGTTGCGCGCTTGTAGCATGCGTTCTAGACGATCAACGGCAGAGCCACCCGCCCCTACTTCTGTCACCGGAGCAGATGTGGCAGCCGCGGGGGCTGCCACACTCACCAGTAACGCCAGCGCGAGGGTTCGCACAGAGTTACTGTTTATTTTCATACTCGTTTCCACTACCTATCGGCTGGATTAGTACACTAATACCGAACGACGGTTTTTGGCGTAAGCGTCTTCGCTTTGGCCAAGGACCAGCGGTTTTTCTTCGCCGTAGCTCACGATAGAGATTTGGCTAGCTGGCACACCCAACGCTTGTAGGTATTTAGACACAGCTTCAGCACGGCGCTCGCCCAGTGCGATGTTGTACTCTGGGGTACCGCGCTCGTCAGCATGGCCTTCTACGACTACTTCCATCGCTGGGTTGTCACGCAGGTAAGTCGCGTGCGCATCCAGCATGTCTTCGTATTGTGGTAGTACTGATGAGTCGTCAAAGTTGAAGTAAACGGTTTGCGACTGACGCAGCTCTTGGTTACGGATTTGTTGCTCAGTCATTGAGCCTTGGCCGTCAACCGGTGATACCACGGTAGTGCCGTTTTGGTTGGTTGATTGACCAGCATCACTGCCGGTTGAGCTATCGTGTGAGCTACACGCAGCCAGAGTTAACATTGGCAGTGCCACCGCCAGACCTTTCAGTACTTTATTGATTTGCATTCTATTTTCCTTTTCTAGAAAGTTAGCGCACGTTGTTTAAAATTAAAAAACTACAGGTAAGGTGACCAGGCTGGTGCACGCACGCGCCCGTTGGTTGCCGGTAACCGCGCTTTAAAGCGGCCGTCGATTGAAACGAGTGACAACACATTCTTACGTCCATATACCGAGCTGTAAATCACCATGCTGCCATTTGGCGCAATACTTGGCGACTCATCCAACAAGGTTTTGGTTAGGATTTGCACCGCCCCGCTGTTTAAGTCTTGTTTTGCAATGTTATAGCCAGACGCGGATTGATTTACCATGATCAAGTGGCGGCCATCAGGAGTCAGTTGCCCTCCCATATTTTGATTGCCTTCCCACGTGATCCGTCGGCTGGTTCCATCGTCTAAATTTACGCGATAAATCTGTGGTTTGCCACCCCGGTCCGAGGTGTAGATGAGCGAGTTACCATCGGGATCCCAAAATGGCTCGGTGCTATTGGCACGACCATGGGTAATTTGGGTCAGTTTTTTGCTCTTTAAATCGAAGATATAAAGCTGCAGGCTACCGGTTTTGGACAGCACCATGGCCAGCTTGCTGCCATCGGGCGAGAACTGAGGCGAACCATTGTGACGCGGATAAGAC
This sequence comes from Salinivibrio sp. MA440, assembly GCF_001996265.1. Taxonomy (NCBI): domain Bacteria; kingdom Pseudomonadati; phylum Pseudomonadota; class Gammaproteobacteria; order Vibrionales; family Vibrionaceae; genus Salinivibrio; species Salinivibrio sp. MA440. The sequence goes on along the minus strand of NZ_MUFI01000045.1, from coordinate 7,026 downwards.
GAAATCTTCTCGCGCTCACCGGTGTAAATATCCATGACAAAGATTTCGGCTTGGCCATTTTCAAAGCTGACATATGCCAGTTGGCGACCATCCGGTGACCACGACGGTGACATCAGTGGCTGTTTAGAGCGCAAGATCAAGCGTTCGTTATAGCCATCGTAATCCGACAAACGCAGTTGGTAGGGGTAGTCGTTCTCTTTATCGATCACCACATAGGCGATACGGGTCAAGAAGGCTCCTTTTTCGCCGGTGAGCTGTTCATACACAATATTGGCAATGCGATGCGAATAACGGCGCAGATCGCTTTCTTTGACCGTAGCGCGGTTGTTCACCAGTAAGTGGTCATCGGTTTGTACCAGCTGGCCATCGGCGCCTAGGCCTTTACTGTCGCCGCCCGTGAGCTGGCCACGCACAATATCAATCAGTTGGTAATCAATTTGGTAACGGCCGTCTGACGTGGGCGTCACGGTGCCAGTGACCACGGCATCCACCCCGAGAGAGGTCCAAGCGTTGTAATCGACATCGGCATCTTTGTAAGGCGTTTGCGGCATGTCACTGACAGATAATGGGTTAAATTTACCGCTGCGACGTAAATCGGATCCCACGACACCGGCAATATCTTCAGGCATCTCGCCTTGCCCTTTCCATTGGAAGGGGATCACGCCGATGGGCCTGGCTGTGTTCACCCCTTCGGTGATCACCAACTTAAGCGCAGCGTGTGCCGGTTGCGTGAGTAACGACAAACAGGCCAACAGTATTACAACGGCGGCAACTTGCCACGTCCGTAAACGATCCTGACGCGTGTTTGTGACATGGTTTGTGCCACCACAGGGGCTCACTTCCATCATGTTTTTTATCCTGTCGGTTAGTTAGGTCGAACGGTTAACTCGATATCACGTAACTTAGCAATAATATCGCCATCGTCTGGCATTGGAAATTGTGATACGGACGCGACCGCGGTTTTTGTTGCACGACACAATCGCGAGTTGCCCGCTTTTTGTTCCACATTAAGCAATAGGCCGGTAGGTGACAAGCGCATATTGACCACACACTCTTGGCCACTTAAACCATCATCAACAATCAGTCTTTGTTGGATCATTTGCGTAAAAATGGCGCCGTATCGCGCCACTTCGTCGTCTACAAACTGTCCGCGCGCGCTTTGCCGTTGGCTGGCTTCCGATTCTAGCCCCGAAAACAAATCATTAAGCGCCGCTTCTTGCTCTTGCTGTTGCCGTTTGGCTTCTTGCGCCCGGCGCTCGGCCTCTTTTCTCGCTTGTTCGGCTTCTTTGCGCGCCTGCTCTGCCTCTTTTAACGCTTGCTCTTCGGCTTTGCGCTTTGCCTCAAGCTTGCGTTGGCGTTCAGCTTCGGCTTTGCGTTCAGCCGCCAGTTTTTCTTGCCGCGCTTTCTCCGCTTTTTCTGCCGCCAATTCCGCTTTCCGTTGTTGTTCTAACTTGCGCTGACGCTCGCGTTCGGCTTGTTCCGCCTGTTGTTTAGCAAGGCGTGCTTGTTCTTTGGCCTTGGCTTGCTCTTCGGCAATCCGCTTTTGCTCTTCTCGTGCTTGACGTTCCGCTTCGAGCTTTTTCCGCTTCACTTCGCGAAGGCGCTGTTCTTCTTGCTCGCGTTGTTGCTCAAGGCGTTTCGCTTGCTGCTCTAATCGCTTTAACCGCTCGGCTTCTTCGCGTTTTGCCTGATCGCGCTGCGCACGAATTTTTTGTGCCTGAGCATTCACCACGGCCGGATCAATCACGGTAGCTTCAATGGAGCGCCCAGCTTTCGGGGTTGGCTTGGCGTCTGAGGTGAAATCTGCCCCCCATAACAGCACAATCACCAACAACACGTGTAGCCCGCCGGAAATGGCAAGCGCTGGCACCAGTGAGTCTTTTTTCTTGCTTTTGGTCGCCTGATCGCGATGGTTTGGCTCGTTCATCATCCTCACCTACGACTCATACGGCTCTGTCATTAAGCCCACCGACGACACGCCGGCTTGGTTTAATGCATCAAGCGTTAGGATGATTTCGGAATAGGGGACGCGGCCATCACCGCCGACTAAGACGGGGGATTTAGGATTAAGCTGAAGTTCGGCTTTCACCCGCACCAAGATTTCTTCTAGGCTGAGTCCCCGGGTCATATCACCATTGTTGACACTGAGCCCGAGCTGGCCGTCTTGGTCTACTTCCACAATGATGAACGCGCCGCTGTCTTCTTCTTCCGCCAACTCTGCCGCTGTTTTGGCCTGCGTGGTCTGTGGTAAATCGACATCGACGCCTTGGGTCACAAACGGCGCGGTGACCATAAAGATAATCAGCAATACCAGCATCACGTCAATGTAGGGCACCACATTGATTTCCGCCGTCATTTTGCGTCGTTTTGGTTGATACGCCATGGATTACTCCTGGGTTGCCGCAAACGCTTGACGGTGAAGAATGCTAGAAAATTCTTCCATAAAGTTCATGTAGTTGTGTTCAAGCTTGCTCACTTTGGCTGTCAAACGGTTGTAAGCCATGACGGCAGGGATCGCTGCAAATAGGCCCATGGCTGTCGCGACCAAGGCTTCAGCAATCCCGGGCGCAACCATCGCCAATGTGGCTTGTTTCACCGCACCCAGGGCGATAAAGGCATGCATAATGCCCCACACGGTGCCAAATAGGCCGATGTAGGGACTAATTGAGCCCACGGTGGCCAAAAACGGTAAGTGGGTTTCAAGCTCTTCAACTTGTTTAGACAGGGAAACACGCATCGCCCGTGACGTGCCTTCCATCACGGCATCAGGCACTTTGTCGTTACTGCGATGCAGGCGGGCAAATTCTTTGAAACCTGCGTAGAAAATTTTCTCGCTACCGGTGAGGTGATCCTTGCGGGCCTGCACTTCTTGAAAGAGTTGCGAGAGATCGATCCCCGACCAGAATCGGTCTTCAAATCGCTCCGCTCGGCTAAAGGCTTGCTGCATCACTTTTGAGCGCTTGATGATCATGGCCCAAGACATCACTGACATACCCAGTAATATCAGCATCACTCCCTTAACAAGCAGGCTTGCTTGTAAAAACAGGTCGAGAATGGAAAGTTCAGCGGTCACGTCATCATCTCCGATTTAATCTGTGTTGGAATCGATTTGGGTTTCATGGTGGCTGGGTCGACACAGGCTATCTTAACCGTTGCCACACACAATGCTTTTTGATCAGAATTCACCAAGCTTTGACAAAACGTCATGCTGGCGCGCCCCATGGCTGACACTGTGGTGACAACATCAAGGGCATCATCCAGCCGTGCACCGCGGTGAAAGTCGATATCCATGTGGCGCACCACAAACGCATAGTGCTCGGCAAACAAGGCCTGTTGATTGACACCGATTTGGCGTAACAGTTCAGTGCGCGCACGCTCAAAGTACTTGAGGTAGTTGGCGTGATAAACCACCCCGCCGGCGTCTGTGTCTTCATAATAAACACGTACGGGCCAACGAAACGGCGTTGATTCAGTCATGACTGTATCCATATAGGTTCAGCGATAGGCAATTACTATACCTAAGTTGTCGATGTATAGAAATGCTGAAGCCGCGCAGTCGCTGCATTGGTGGCCCATGACGGGCGCAAGAAGTGATATGCCGCAAAAAACACACAATGACTCCGCGGCCAGTGATGAAAAAAGCACCACTTGGGTGCTTTTGTCATTCGTTTGTCACTTTGCGCTTGCTCACCGAGCGTTTGGCTCAACTAGCGTAGCCACATCAAGGCGAGCAAAAGAAGAGACACGCCCCACCCTAATGGCGGCCAAGTAAGCCAGCGGCTCCATTTTCCTTGCGCTGTAAAGCCGACAGCGTGAATCACGCCCAAGCAGGTGGCGTAAAGTAGGCCCACGCCCATGAGGAACGTGACGCCGCCCATGCGCTGCGCGAAGGCTTCAGGCGCCCACATTACTTGGCCCCCCCAGCATAATGCACTGGCCAATGAGAGCAGCCGCCAAAGGCCAGAAAAATCCTGGCCTAACGGAGCGGGTTGGCGATCACTCATTATCGTGATCCATGGCTTCGGTATGCTCAAGCCATAACGCATTGATGATCCCGAAGGCGCATGCCAGCAGCACACCGAGAATCCACGTGAAATACCACATATGCAGGCTCCTTACTTAGTACAGTGAATGTTTGTTGTCTTCAATATATTGCGCATCTAAGCGGCCGAACATCTTAATGTAGCACCACAAGGTGTAAGCCAAGATAATCGGCACAAAAATCGCGGCGACGATAGTCATAATCGATAATGTCAGTTCGCTCGAGGTGGCATCCCACATGGTCAAACTATGACTTGGGAAGGTGCTCGATGGCATTACAAAGGGGAACATCGCGATACCCGCGGTCAAAATTACCCCAGCAATGGCCAAGCTCGAGAACAAGAAGGCCCAGCCACCACGCTCAACTCGAGACGCCAGCAGTGCCAATAGTGGCATCACCGCACCGACAATGGGAGCTAACCAAAGGATTGGCATCGCTTGGTAGTTGTGCATCCACGCGCCGCTTTGCACCGCCACCTCTTTCGCCAGTGGGTTAGACGCCGCTTGATTCGCCGCTTCACTGACCACCACAAAGCCTTCCAGGTTTTGTACCCAAAAGCCCGCTGCCACGAACAAGACAGTGGTCAGTAGCGCACACAGTTGCGCCACATTGCGTGCCCGTACATGCAGCGCATCGGTGGTTTTCATTTGCAGCCAGGTTGCCCCTTGCAGCACCACCATAAACAGACTTACAAGGCCACACACCAGTGCGAATGGATTAAGCAGTGCGAAAAAGCCACCGGTGTAGGTTGGGATCAACAGCTCGCTTAACTGAAATGGTACGCCTTGCAGCAAGTTGCCAAAGGCGACACCGAAAATCACAGGCGGTATAAAACCACCAGCAACCAGGCCCCAGTCCCAGGCAGTACGCCAGCGCTTATCATCAATTTTTGAGCGGTAGTCAAAGCCCATCGGACGGAAAAATAACGCCGCTAGTGTGAGCACCATCGCGATATAAAACCCAGAGAATGACACGGCATAAACCAGCGGCCAGGCAGCAAATAGTGCCCCACCCGCGGTCACTAGCCAAACTTGGTTGCCTTCCCAGTGCGGAGCGACTGAGTTAATCATCACCCGTCGTTCGCTATCCGTTTTGCCGATCAGGGTGAGCAAGGCGCCCACCCCCATGTCAAAGCCATCGGTGACGGTAAAGCCAATCAGTAGCACCCCAATAAGCGCCCACCAGATCAGCCGTAACATTTCATAATCAAACATGCTATCTCTCCTTATGCTTCAATCTGGCGGCTGAAATCTGCTTCTGGATTGCCTTTTTGTTCAAAGTGGTAGCGGCCGGTTTTGAGGCTACTTGGCCCCAAGCGCGCAAACTTGAACATCAGATAAAGCTCGGCGACGAGAAAGACGGTGTAGAGCGAACAAATCGCCACCATCGAGAAGATGATATCGCCTGCAGCGAGGTTAGAGGCGGCCATATGCACTGGTAAAATCTCACCCACAGCCCAAGGCTGACGACCATATTCGGCAACAAACCAGCCCGCTTCACAGGCAATCCAAGGCAGCGGAATACCAATCAGTGCCAGTTTGAGTAGCCAAGGTTTTTGATCAATACGTTGACGGCAGGTTTGCCAGAAGCTCATGCCAAAGATAAACAGCATCGCAAAGCCACAAGCCACCATGATCCTAAAGCTCCAGAACAGCGGTGCCACGTGTGGAATAGAGTCTTGTGCCGCTTGCTGAATTTGCCCTTCGGTGGCATCAACCACTTTGTCGGTATAAGGCTTAAGCAGCAGACCATAACCGAGGTCATTTTTCACTTCATTGAAGGCGGCTTTGGTTTCAGACGATGTCTCGCCGGCACGCAATTTTTCTAGCAATGCGTACGCCTGCATCCCGTTACGGATACGGGTTTCGTGCTCAGCAATCAAATCGGTTAAGCCTGTCACTTCTTTATCCAGTGAGCGCGTGGCAATGATCCCCATCGCATACGGGATTTTGATCGCATAATCGGTTTGCATGGTGTCTTGATTAGGAAGACCCACCACGGTGAAGGCTGCTGGCGCTTCCTCGGTGTGCCATTCGGCCTCAATCGCCGCCAATTTGACCTTTTGTACATCGCCCAGCTCATAGCCGGATTCATCACCCAGAATAATGACCGAGACGATCGCGGCCATACCAAAGGAGGCAGCAATTGCAAACGAGCGACGTGCGAAGGCGAGATCACGCCCTTTCAGTAGGTAGTAGGCACTGATACCGAGCACGAACATTGCCCCGGTGGTGTAGCCTGCCGCGACGGTGTGAACAAATTTGACTTGTGCTACCGGGTTAAAGACCACATCGGCAAAGCTCACCATTTCCATACGCATGGTTTCGAAGTTGAACTCCGAGCCCACTGGGTTTTGCATCCAGCCGTTGGCGACCAGGATCCAAAGCGCGGAAAAGTTAGAGCCTAACGCCACCAGCCAAGTGGTGACCAAATGCTGACGTTTACTGAGGCGATCCCAACCAAAGAAGAATAAGCCCACAAAGGTGGATTCAAGGAAGAAGGCCATCAACCCTTCAATGGCAAGCGGGGCACCAAAAATATCCCCGACGTAGTGGGAATAGTAGGCCCAGTTGGTCCCGAATTGAAACTCCATGGTAAGGCCGGTTGCCACACCGAGCGCAAAGTTAATCCCAAAGAGTTTACCCCAAAACTTGGTCATGTCTTTGTAGATTTGCTTGTCGGTCATCACGTATAACGATTCCATGATGGCCAGCAAAAATGCCAAACCTAGCGTTAGGGGAACAAACAGGAAGTGATACATCGCGGTCAGCGCAAACTGCAGCCGCGATAAATCGACGATATCGGTAATCATGGTCACTCCTTTACACCGCTTTCGGTGCCGATACAGTTGTATCGCTCGTTTTACTTTCTCACCCTGCATGGCCGCCAAACCGCTGGCCGGTGCGGGGAAAGCGCTACACTTTCTCTAGTCACTGCTGCATGTTACACGCTTGAAACACTCAAGTTACTTAATAGTTAAATAT
>NZ_MUFI01000044.1:0-32126 GCF_001996265.1 Salinivibrio sp. MA440 | reverse complement strand
GGTCACGGTAATACGTTGGCTCTTTTTATCCACTTGGACAGAGTCGACAGTCCATGGCGGAATCAGTCCAAGGATCGCTTGATAGAGTGCTGTATCTTTCATCTGATTCAGGGCTCAAGTGCAGAGTGTTTCCTTATTGTCCAATTAATCGGAAAACTTGAAAAGAAACACTTTCCACCACATCCGGTGAAGAGCCATAGATAAACAGTTTTGGCCCTCTTTTTACACACGTGACAGCCAAACAACGTGCTCCGCCGAGACGCCCATTATAATCTCGCCTTTGTTGTCGCTTGCGGACGCGATACAATGCGCGTTTGTTCGTTATCGGGAAGTATGAATGTCAGATCCGAAAAGCAAAGCGCTCAAAAAAATTGCTAAATGTCTAGAGCTCAGCAATTCCGCCAATGTCAACGAGGCGGCGCAAGCGATTAAAATGGCCGAGCGGCTGATGCGGAAGCATGGTCTCGATCAGGACGACATTGACTTCATCAGTATGGGTAAAACGCGCTCTGAGAAGCTGTTGCCAGCGTCTATTAACCAATCGATCTTAAAAATTATCCGCGGCATCAATAGTCGCTTTGGCGTCGAGTGCGTATTGGTCAACCATAAAGGGCTCAAGCAGGCTGAATTTATCGGTGATGCCGACCGGGCTATTTTCGCGGCGTTTGCATTTGATGTGGTGTATCGCGATATGAATGAACATATTGGCCAGTTTCGTAACAGCTTCGCAGGCTCAGGCACCAGCACCCAACAAGTCACCCGCCGTGTTCAGTCCTTCACGACGGGCTGGCTTGAGGGGGCACTCGACAAATTGCCACAGCTTGATGCCCGAGACAGCGACGATAAGATCAAAAGCTATATTGATAAAGAGTTCGCCAACATTGACCGAGAGACATTTAAGCAGCAACTCAAAGACGCCATGGCGGCAATGACCGATGACTACGAACGTGGCATGAAAAAGGGCCGCGAAATTTCAGTTAGTCGCCCTGTGAGCGGTCAAGGCCCACAAAAGCGTCTAACAGGTAACACAAAATCATAACCACAACTCTGTGATAACCAACGCCTCTTTAATACTCTCTCATCACGTGAAAACGGCCGGCGATTTGTCCGGCCTCTGTCAGTATTTTCCCACCAATAAGACACTTGTGTTAAACACGTCAAATCATGGTCAAATCGCTTGTCGCCTATTGTGTTACACGCCTCTCAGGTCTAGCCTAGGATCCGTGTCACATTATCTATGTTCCGTCTGCCCGACTCGCTGGCAGTTACGATCGCATGGTCTAAGGTGACTCAATAACAAGCATTCACAATGCGTAAAATAAGATACTTCATATCCTTAGTTAGGAGAGTGGCATGAAAAAAGTCGTGACAGGTCTCGGCCTCTTACTGGCCGTCGCACCCGCAGCTTATGCACAGCAAGACAGTGGTCTTTACATGGGGGGTCGTATTGGGCCGTCGTTTTTAGAAGATAGCTGTGTGTCTGACACCGACTGTGGTGATCAAGAGCTCGGGGCAGGTATCATTACTGGTTATGATTTCAATGACTGGTTTGCGCTTGAAGGCACCTATGATTATTTAGGTCGCTTTGACACTGAATTCGATACCTTTGGTAAAGCATCGGGCGATCTCACCGCTCTGACACTTGCCCCCAAATTGTCGTATCACGTTAAGCCCGATACCGCACTGTACGGGAAAGTGGGCGGCGCGATGTGGAACTTTAACAGCAATGCCGGTGATCGCGACGATGTGTCGTTGATGGGCGCGATCGGTGTTGATCACCAAGCCACCGATAAACTCAACCTTCGCCTAGAATACCAACACATCAATGATATGGATGATGGCTATTTCTCAAGCGTTGATAATAACCTCGTCACCGTCGGGATGACCTATCACTTTGGCCGCACCGCCAGTGAGCCAATGACTGAAGCAATGGTTGAAGAGCCAGTTATGGCAGAGCCAGAGCCCGTTCAAGAGCCAGAGCCGGTTGCCGAGCCGCAATCAATTGTGCTCTCAGAGGCCGGCGAAACCGAAATGTTCGGCTTTGATAAAGCAACGTTATCTGAGCAAGCAGTCGCCTCCTTGCAGCCATTAGTTGACCGGTTGCTTAAGCATGAAGAAGCCACAGCGACGATTGTGGGTCATACCGACAGCCAAGGGCCTGCCGCTTATAACCAAACACTCTCTGAAGAGCGTGCACAAGTCGTTGCGGATGTCTTCTTAGACGCGGGCATTGCGGCTGAGCGCTTAACCGTGATGGGCAAAGGCGAGTCAGCGCCAACCGCCAGTAACGAGACTGCCGACGGTCGTGCGAAAAACCGCCGCGTGGAAGTCACTTCGCCAGAGTTCGTTTATGTGGACGTGAATTAATCACATCGACGATCGCATCATATAAATATGCAAAGGCCACCGCATTGTCGGTGGCCTTTTCTTATCATGAACAATCAATGACTGATTAACCGCGCGCTGTAAAAGCGGTCAAGTGCGCCTGCATCAACCGATCGATGTCTACTCTATCTTGATCGCTCACTCCTGCCACCCGTGGATACCTTGGCTCGGCGCGATCGTTATGATAAGCGCCTTCCCACCCCTGAGTGGTGGTTAAAAACGCGCGGGCAAAATCCGTTGAGTAGCGTAAACAGCCTGCCATGACCGTATCGACATAGGATTGGGCAATCGGCTTGTCTACGTCTGGGGTACGCTGCGTATCGGCAACATACACGTACACGGGGCCATCAAGCGTCACCTCTTCGGGCAGAGTGATGTTTGATTCAGCTAACTGTAACCGCTGATAGCCTGCCTCTCGGCGATCAAAGTCGGGCAATGACTGTGGATCGATGCTGACCAGCACCCCATTACATTGACCTTCACCTTGTAACACCACCAAAGGCGAAATAAACGCCTCACTGACATTGCTCCAATGACGACTTAGCCCGGTCACGGTAACCGGGCACGTCCATCCAGATTCACCGGTCAGCGCCCGTGACGCCGGATTCATTAAACTCCCGTACCCAAATAGATACATGACGTTGCAAACTCCTTTATTGCATAACCTGACAGAACGGTAGTGGCTGCCTTGCTTTTTTCATACAAATTGCCAGAATATCCGGCAATGTTGTTAACAAGGAAGTCATCATGGAACCACTCAATAAGCTCGAAGCCCACTTCAAACGGCTGTCACATTTTCAGCACCTTGCCGCAATCTGCGGTTGGGATCAAGCCACCATGATGCCAGATGGAGGGAATCAAGCCCGTGCCGACGCGATGGCAGAGCTCGCGCTTTATTGCCATCAACAAAGCACCCAACCTGAGCTTAGTGACTGGTTAGCAGAGCTGGACGATAAATTGGAGCAACTGACACCGACGCAAAAAGCGAGCGTGGCAGAGATGAAGCGCGAGTGGCAGCAGGCCAGCGTATTGCCTGACACCTTGGTCAAAGCCAAATCTTTAGCGGGTGCCAAATGCGAGCATGCTTGGCGCCAACAACGTCAAGATAACGATTGGGCAGGCTTTGCCAAAAATTTAAAAGAAGTGGTCGCCTTAGCGCGCGAAGAAGCCCATATTCGTGCGGACCAAAAAGGTTGTGCGCCTTACGATGCCCTGCTCGATCTCTACGAGCCAGGAATGACCGCTAATCGTGTCGATGAGGTATTTGGTGCGCTTAAAGCATGGCTACCGGAGACCATCCAGGCGGTAGTCGACAAGCAAGCGCAACAGCCGCCCCTTATGCCCAAAGGGCCATTTACCCAAGCACAACAAAAAGCCTTAGGTGAGCAGGTAATGCAGCAGTTGGGCTTTAACTTTGCACAGGGTCGTCTGGATGTCAGCACCCATCCATTTTGTGGCGGCGTACCCACTGATGTGCGCATTACCACCCGCTACGACGAGCAAGATTTTACCTCGGCATTAATGGGCGTGATCCACGAAACCGGCCATGCGCGCTATGAACAAGGGTTGCCTAAGGACCTGGCAGGCTTACCAGTGGGCCAAGCGCGCTCGATGGGCGTGCACGAAAGCCAAAGCCTGTTTTTTGAAATGCAGCTGGCCCGCAGTGAAGCATTTGCCACCTTGATTTGTCAGCGTGCTAAATCTGCCTTTAACCGCCAAAACGATCCCGCCTTTCATGTCGAGAATTTCCACCGCGTGTTAACTCAAGTCGCGCCCGGTTATATTCGTGTCGATGCCGACGAGGTCACCTATCCGGCACACATCATGCTGCGCTATGACATCGAGCGCGATCTGATCAGTGGCAACATGGAAGTTGATCATATTCCTGAGTGTTGGGACAACGCCATGCAGCAATACCTTGGCCTCAGCACCGCCGGCAACTATAAAAACGGCTGCATGCAAGACATTCACTGGACCGATGGCAGCTTTGGCTACTTCCCCACCTATACCTTGGGTGCCCTGTATGCCGCGCAATTGATGCAAGCAATGCGCCAGCAAATGGATGTGGATGGCATTATCGCCAGCGGCAATGTCTCACCGATTTTTGATTGGTTGTCTCAACATATCTGGCAACGCGCCAGCACCACCTCAACCGACAACATACTCAAGGATGCCACCGGCGAAACCCTCAACCCCGCCCACTTCCGCGAGTATATTCAAGGGCGGTATTTGTAAGCTCACACCAGCCCCAAGGCCCGAACGCCGGCCTTGGGGTCCCCACCAACGGGAGGCATTATGCCCAACTATGAAACACTTAAAACGAGGCAGCGCCAAGAGCGCGAGTATTATCCTGAAAATTTGTCTATTCGTGTACACCGAGCCCTCAGCTGGCTAAAACAAGCCGAGCAAACGGATGATACAGACAGCCAGTTTATTTTCTTATGGATTGCATTTAACGCCGCTTATGCCCAAGAGTTTGCGCAAAAACGTCAGTTTACCGAGAAAAACCTTTATCAAGGCTTTCTAGAAAAACTGATTCAACTCGATAAAGAAGCGCGTTTGACCCATTTAGTATGGCAAGAGTTTTCAGGCCCGATCCGAGTGATCCTCAATAATGATTATATCCTGCAAGCCTATTGGGAATATCAAGCCGGTCATATCACTGAAGACAGTTGGCAAGCTTCACGCAAAAGCGCCAAAGCCCGCGCGCACAAAGCCTTGGCAAACAGTGATACCGCAACAGTATTAGCCGCTGTTTTTAGCCGTTTGTATACGTTACGTAATCAACTACTCCACGGCGGCGCCACCCACGGCAGCCAAGCCAACCGCGCCCAGCTAAAAGACTGCGTATGCATGATGCAAAAAATCGTACCTTTAACCATTGAATTGATGATGGACGGCAACACCGCCACCTGGGGCGATCCTGTGTATCCGTTGGTGTGAGTGTGGATACTGACTGGTTGCAATACGTTGCTCCGTTTTAGCAAGGTACATACGCTAAGATATGTACCTTGCATAAGCGTTAAAAACGGGCTTAGGTGTAAAGTGCATTTGCACAGCCTCGAAAAGGACCATAAATACGCTTAATGAAACGTCTTTTTAGTTAGTACATAATGAGCGTAATCTTGTCCGATCGACATTTAGGACATACAAACTTCTTTACACGCATCTTGATTAAAAATGCTTGTCTATCGGATAGAATATAACCACATTCTTTACACGCTATATTTGATTTTCCAGGTGGTTTTATTGGCATATCTTTCCCGACTTTTAATATTAAAAACTCTCATGAATAACTATTTTCATTAGACAATTTCTCATCAGAATTGGTTATATTCAACCTTACAGTTCACAAAAAAACCACTGATGGCTTGATTACTTTATTGGTATTGGTGTTTACATAACCTCTGAGCAATACGTTTTGAATAGGACCGCTGGTATTCTTACTCGTATTGTGTTTGATGTGCTGTTGAGTATCGAATTCTATACCTTTAGTTACTTCCTGAAACGCGAACATCGGATAAGCCAAAATAAAGCGTTCGAATAGAGCATCAAACATCTTAATAACCCTATCTATATCGGCATTATCACCGTTAACCACTTCGTTTTTTATATAATCCCAAAGATTAGCAATATTCTTCTCTTGGATGCCACAAGCTACTAGCCCCTGCATGCTGGTATCCTTAAAAATGCCTCGTAACGACCCCTGAGTTTTTTCGCTTAACTCGTGATACAGTTGGCTGAGTAATATATCGCTTTCAAAGGTATGCTTATACTTATCTAACGCTGTATTTACCTCACTTACTTGTTCTTTCTTACTTTTAAGCTCAGCTTCCTTGTCACCCAACGCCTCGATCAGTTTTTTGTTATCTTCTTTAAAAGCAATAAGCTCCTCCTCTGTATTTTTCTTTTTTTGCGCTAGATCTTCATAAGCTTTAACTACATCGGAAAGTTCTTTCCTTAACACCTCAACCTGCTCTTTTTGTTCAGTCAGTGCCAGTTTTAACTCTTCATTTTTCTGACTGAGAAGGTTATATTCTTCAATTCCAACGGTATTTTTTTGTTCGTTCAGATGCTTATTACTGCTCTGTTTAGAACTCTCAACAATAGCAATAATTTTGTTTTTTACCGTTTCATTTTCCAGTGCAGATAATAAATCATTTTCGGAAATAGCCATTATTGTTGCCTTTTATAGCTGCGCGTTTTGTTAAGATAAAATGACTGAATACTGGTTTTATCGGAAGAAGAGCTATCGGAATCAGACAGGTTATCATCAACTATCGGCGCTTCGCTATAGGGCCGCTCCTGAATCACACTTCGATGCGCCAATTTGTCAATAGAATTTGGGAAGCACAAAGCTTCACAGTTCCGTAAGCAAAATTCATCGATAGCTAGTCGAACATCTTCTAAGTCATTATTAAACCGATCAGCGATGGTCACATCAGGGTCGATACTGAATTCTGGATCATCCCTAATCATGACAATCGCGATTTTTTCTCCCTCAACGTATTCAATTTTTTTCTTAAAGGTGTGCCAAAATTCAGATTTAGGAAGATATGCTTCTCCCTCAAATCGAATAATTTCTCTCTTGCCCAAAATAAGTCGATAGGCTTGCGCTTGGTCACCTTTTACAGAAACAATATAATCTGTCATCTAAGACTTTAACCTCATCACTTTATCTTCTATTTGTTCCACTGATAGGTCGGGATCGACCCTCTGATAGGCTGCGACCAATGCATCCGCATGTTTTCCACTTTCACTAACACTTAACTCATCCTTGATGTAAAGACCATAATCACCCGTCTCTAACTGCTTTTCTTTATATACTTTTATGGTTTCGATAATTTCTTTTGATTCGACACCCTGTTGAGCAACTGCCGCCAAAAAATCAGGCGTGACAACAGTATCTAGCTTTTCATTAATACCTTTTAATGTAATCGATGCACCAATCGACGAACGAGCCAATAGATCTTTCTCATCCAAATTATCAAACTTTTCCCGATCAATGGTCACGTCATCTTGCAGATAGTTAATGTAGTCATTAATGGTATCAAAGTCATCTGGCTTCATATCAGCCATCATGGCTTTTTCGCCAAGCTCTGCCATATCGGAGTTAGGGTTAATAATACCTAGACTAATACCAATCGCCTTGATCGTATCACCGACTTTTGCTGCCAGTTCCACTCCCATTTCAGCGATCTTCGTAGCGGTCGTACTTACCGCATCTGTAATTTTACTCGCCACACTACTGATTACGTTGCATGCGCTAGACGCTATGCTAGATAACGCTGAACCCAAGCTACTGAAAAAACCCATAACGCCTCCTAAACTTTAACTTTTAGATCTTTTCTGAAAGTATCATGGTGTCGCAATGTAATACGCACATCACGATCTATATACAAACTGTGTAAAAAATCATTTAGCAATTTTTGCCTGGCCTGTTCATCCACATTATCACCCGCATTATAGCAATTTTCATTAATAAAGTGACACATGAACTCCCATCCAAAACGGTCGATATAATATACTAAATCATCCTTTTTTTTGTCTTGACCTACGGCCTGACACCAAGCCCTTTCAATCTTACCATGTAAAAAATCAATAATATCGCGCTCGTTGGGTGGGGCGTTAAGAAATTCTAGGCCAGGAATTAATCCTGAACGATAGTTATTGATATAAAAGTTAAGTGCTAACTTTCTAATTTCATCTTCATCAATCTCTTCTTCATTGGTAGTGCTGATATACTCTTTTATTTGTACTTGCAGTGGTTTACTCATCCCAGAGCTCGATAGTAACACCCGCCCTGGTTCTAAGTTAGATAAGAAATCTTTTTGTTCATCCGTAAGCGCCATAGTGTTCCCTACGGCCTCTTTATCGTCTTTAGCAAATAGCTTATGGATAATTTTTGTGTTGGTGTTTTTAAGTACTTCGGGAGTGAGTTTATTAGGAATCTGATCGACAATAATTAAAGATTCGCCGTACTTTCTCACTTCAGCTAACATATCCGCAAAGGTTTCAACACCCTGCTTTTTATTCTGACTATCACCAACTTCAAACTTAGACAACAAACGATGCGCTTCTTCAATTAAGGTGATATGGCGAAACTTTTTCCCTTGTTTTTGATAGGCTCGATGATTAGCTCTAATCGCTTCATTTAGATTCGATAAAACGAAGCCCATGATCAATGATTTTTCACTCGGATTGCGTATTTCTTCCAACTCAAGAATAACATTTCTTTTTACCAGATCATTAAAGTTAATCGAGCGTGGGGTATCGAGCATGATGCCTTTCGCCCCAATTAATAAACCTTGTAACCTGGCTTTAATGGACCCAATATAATCTTGCTTAAGTCGGTCATCAAAACCTTGGCTAGCGACCACTTCTTCGGTCTTCAACACCAAATCACTTAAAGTAGGAAACGCATAGACGCCGTCAGAAAAAGGATCATCATAAAATCGGTTCGTCGAGGTAGCAATATCCCAACCTTTATCCTCATAGCACTGATAAATTGCCGCTTCGATTAGTTGAGGGATCGCTGCTTCCATATCGAATGAGGATTCAATACTGGCTTTTATCATATCAACACGAGAGGTGATATTCTCATGTGGGAAGAACTCAAATGGATTGAGTTTAAATGGCGCGATATTATTATTCCCTAAGGTGAAAATAATAATATCTTCATTGTTCTTGGCAAGCACCCTGTATTCAGTTTTTGCCGGTTCAATCACCAAAAATGGCATATCCGCAGAATCCAGTAGTCGCTGACAGGTTGTTGTTTTTCCGCTACCTGTCACCCCCGCGATAAAGATATGTTTATCTAACTCATTTTTATCTAAATGAACATCGACACCTTGAATTAAGCCACTTTTAACCAAATTACCAAGATAAAGCTGGTTAGGTTCCTCAATCGCTTTCGCTATATTCAACCCAAATTCAACTTCTTCTTTTAGGGTTAAACCGACGACTTCCTTTTGAGGTAAACCTGCCACCACACTTAACTCATTGGTGGAAAGCCAATTACAATCATAATTGTTCAATGGATTTTTAGCATGTAATAGATTTAACTGATTATAGCTTGATGAAATTTCCCAGTTGCTTTTCTTCAGCACTGGAAGTTGTAAGTTTCTAAACGCATTAACCTCTTTTTTGTTTGTCACACGCGTTACTGTCAGCGGTGACTTATTTGTCTCTTCGCCAGAAAATATCGACCGAGCCGTATTCCCTAATTTAATCGCACTGGCCTTGTTTTTGGCTAGCATATATATATTCGATAGATAAAGCCCTTTGTTTTTTCCAACTTGCACGCGATGCAATAGCACATCATCAATGTAATCAAGCCATTCTTGGATCGCTTTATCGGTAAACTCTCGAGACTCACTCGATGAAGTCCCTTTTTGTTCTGATGTATTACTACCTATGTTTTTAGCCACAGATGTCGAAGTCGTCGTGCCTTTATTTTTAGCTTCTGAACCACTTTTGTATTTATCATGATCGTTTGTGGTATAGCTATTGGAGGACTGCTTTTCTCCCCCCGTTGTGGATGTGCCTTCTGTTATAGAGTGAGTCTTTCCTGTATTTTGAGTAATGGTAATTCCATCATTTTTTCCGGTTGATGTTGTTTCCGAACTTCCCTCGGTTTCACCGGTTGTCCTTGCCTCATTTTTTCCATCTTGGACTGTTTTTTTCGCTAGGGGTAGCAGCTTGTTATAAATGGTATAAAGCTCTGACTCAATTGTTTTAATTTCTAATAATGACAAGGGATCGGCTAATACTGCAAAGCAGAACTCGTCTCCAGACATGATATCAACGAGTCGGTCTACACCTTGAAACTCCTCGTTATCCTCATGCACACTAGGAACCCCTTGCAGTCGATACATATGAGGAAAATCTTCCAATGCTTCTTTAACTTCGGAGCGTTGATTTTTATCCAGTTTTTCTACAACACTGCCTCTAAAATTACCTTCGATGGATGGTTTGAGTATTTTTTCACCAATATCATCTACATCTAAGACAATATTGCCTTGATACTGCTTGTTTTTAGCAATACCAAAATAAAAATACACGCTGTCTTTGGTACCCAGCAATAGATAGGTAAAAACAATACCTTGAACCGTTAATGCATTCAGTACATTTTCGAACGCTTCTTTTCGTGGTGAGTCTTCATCAAATGTCACTTCTTTGATGTGATAGAGCGAAAACTCATGTTCAAGAATATTAATGGGTTTTTCAAGCCCGAACTTTGTTTGTGTAATACTTGCATGCTCTTCAAGCAGCTCAATCAGTGATTTTTTCATTGTTGATCCTATCGTAAATTCATAACCGCGTTTTCAGCTTGTGTTGTGTCCATCTCGGGATCGGCGATCTGGTGTGCTCTTACTAATACATCACTGTGTTGATGCGCTTCTTGTAGACTTAATTTATCCGCCAAGTATTTCTCAAGATGAGCAGGTTCTAATTCAGTTTGCGCATAAGCCGTCATAATTGCCAGTGTCAATTTTGGATCAACATCAAGCCTACTTATGGAATTCAACAATGGCAGTGATATTTTTGACATCTGCATGTCCATATTTTCTGCAATGGCTTTAATGGCAATCGTTGTTCCAACAACATCGCGAACGGCAGTATCAACTGACGATTCATTCAAGTTCTGCTCTTCAACCTGAACATCGTGTTTAAGATAGTCAATATAATCATTGATTTTATCGAAATCTTCAGGTTTTTTATCTGCGGCCAGTGCTTTTTCACCTAGGTTACTGACACTATCACTGGGGTTAAATACCCCAGTGGCGACATTGATTGCCTCGACAGTATTCATTACTTTCGGTAAATTTTCTCCCACGGTTTTAATCACCATAGGTCCGTATTTAGCAACCATAGGCCCGACCGTTGCCGCGACTTTTGCTATTGCACTCACGATTGATGGGATCAGTGTAGGTAATAAAGCAATCATCGTCGTTCTCCTTAAAGTTCGATACGGTTGATTTCATTGAGGTATATGTCATTGTGAATATCGTCCTCGTTCGCAATGACGTACTCAATGGCAGTGGGCGAGACAACACGAATGAACACCAAGGCGTCATCATCCGTCGTGTCTAGCTTTATCACTTTCTTTTTGATACTCGTATCAGAAATCGCCACTTGGCCGGTACTAGTACTGGGTTGATCTGTATAAAAAATCTCAAAAGTTTGGTAATCCGCAAAAGTAAAGTCAATCCATTGATTAAAGCTAACGTCGCGTTCGATAAGCGGCTTAAATTTTTTCTTTCTATTCTCGCCAAGGTAATATTTAAAGCGAATATCATCGTCATTCACATTGTGGTCAATCACTTTAATTCGGCCACCTTCACGCGATTCGATCAACCCAAAAGCCACCCCAGTTTTACCGGTTGGCTTCTCAAGATCCTGGCTATCAACGCCAAGTGGCTGAAAAAGCTCAAACCGGCTTTCACCTTCAGCGAGCCCCATTTCTTGATGTTGCAACGCAATATGTTTATCAAAAAGTGCCCTTACGAAGCTCGATTGGCTCGCATTACCGGCCAAGAATATCTTCACATTAGAAATATCCGATAGCATATGTTGACGGTTACTAAATGCTAGCCGCAGTGCATCGAAAAAGTTTTCGACACCGCGCTCGATACGGCTTGATAAAATGGCGTTTAATTCTTGTTCATCGATTTGCAATCCAAAAGCCGAGTGCTGTACACCATTGACATCTGTGAGTGTCACTTGCAATTCACCTGATGCATCAAACGAAAAGTCGTCATGCTCTTCCCAGTAAGGCCGCAAGGCAATGCAAAGCTGTTTGGTATTTGTACGTGCCTCTTGCGAACGACTTAATAACTGCTCACTGCCCGCAAACGCATCTCGTTCTGGATGTTTCTCAAATTGAATCCCCTGCTCTAATAAGCTATTTTTGTTTTTCTTAAACACTTCAAAGGCAAGAAGCTCGAGTAAATTCTCGCCGCCTAAAAACTTATCACCGCCGGCACCAAAGTGTTCAATCACATAGTCAAAGCGACGCCGATCTTTCTTATCTGTTGGCTCACGATAAATGCCAAAGTCAAAATCTGTTGTACCGCCACCGAAATCGAAAACGCTATAAAAAATACGTTCATCGCCTTCTGGCTCGATATGGTAAGCTTGCAATGCCGTCAGTGCATAAGCCGCTGGCTCGCTGGCACCTTTCTTTACCGATATAGTATCGATTGTCTCTTTACCCAGCTCGGCCGGCAGCGATTTTTTAAGTCCATTTCTAAAGCTATGGATAATTTTGTCGCGAATAGCCACTTCATAGGTGACAGGGAAAGACAAAATGTAGTCCATAAAAATACCGTTATTCAGGTTATTGATATATAACCCTAAGTAATAGGCATAAATTTCAATGGGATTAAAATCTCCATCCTCAAGAGATAGGAAAGGCGGAAGATCGATGATCTTGCCATGCTGGCCGACAACCTTTAAGTTTCGGTTTTTATCCCCAGCCCACTGCTTTAGCGCATCAAGAAAGGTATTAAACTTGCTGGATTCGCTGCCTTGTAACGAATTTTGCGCTGTGTGAGAAATCGTCAGATCACACCAACGCGTATCGGGCTTGTTCTCTTTTTGATGGTAAGCGGTTAAAAATGCGTTGAGATTAACAAACTCCATAATGGTTGGGTTTTCATAGTGATGCGCTGCAATATCTTTGCTGAGATCCCCAGTACCAATCCGCATCGGATGAATGTTAACGTTATCTTTTTGATACGCCACAACTGTGCTTTTGGTACCAAAATCAATCGCTACAACCCCTTCATTAATGCTGCTTTTAGGATCACGCGCTACCAGTTTTTTAGCTAATGGCACTGTCACTGTATCACTGGTATCGAGCTCATCTTGCCATAAACTCCAATGCCCCAAGTCAGTATCTTCGATGATTTTTTGATGATAAGGGCTAAGATCGGCACGTTGTTTATCCTCATTTAGCAGTTTTCTAATGATTATATTTTTTTTCATTATTTTTAGTAAGTCATCGTCACCCTCTTTATTCACATATATATTAATTAGACTTTTATAACACTCATCATCAATAAGGGCGTTAGGCGTAAAACCACAAAGTAAAGCCTGAATAAAAATTTTCCTGCCAGCTTTTCCTTCTGAAAATCGAGAAAAATCTACGGGTAAGGAAAGCAAGGCTTTTTTATATTTTTTTGTATTCGATGAGAAAGCGTGAGCGTGAGCGTACAATCCTGAATAACGAGAAGGTTTAGTTGAAGATGAAATATGATGAGCCATACTGTTTTTATCAAGACGGCATGGGAAATCCGAAACATTCTCTAAAAAATCAGTTAGTTTTTTGGGCCGAACTTTTGAAGATAAAATACTCTCTAGGTGACTTTCATCAGGGATATTCCACCAATTTATCGTGTCATTAATTTTTTTATTCAGTTCCTGCTCAAGATGATTTTGAGCATCTGAACTACCCACTTCAACCGAGCATTCCACATCCTTACATAACCAAAAACGCCTTCGGTTTTTATCAAAATAAATATTGTCTTGGAAGCAAAGCCATCTTACAATTCCTGAATCATAGGTATCATTCGGCATTAAAGATTCATAACATTTATTTAGTGCATAGCCAATTTCAGTGCCATCATTTCGAGAGCAAATAAACAAATCGATGTGATAATTGAGTTTTTTTTCTAATTTTTCATTTAACTCTGATTCTAATCCAACCTGCTCAATGGTCTCTTTTGACAGTTTCCATTCCGATACTAATTTTGTATTCATCGTTTCCTCGATTCTGTTCATACTGAGAAATGTCTTCTCCGATACAATTCAATGCAAGGCTTATTCTTCACAGACAGCGATCGTGTCTTTCATCGCGACGCCCCATACCAACTCCCCAAATCCATCAAGCCAGTGGGTAAGTTGTTGCGAGCGGATGACCGTGGCGGTGACTTGATAATGATCGTCGTGCTCGGTCATGGTTTGATCGGAAGACAGTGGCGTTTCTTGTAAATAGTGGCCGGCGCTTTTTTTAATGTTAAAGGTCAGTGAGCAGCGCTCGCCTTCTCCAAAACCAAACCGGCCATCGTCGTCGTATTTTTTTAGATCAAAATCTGGTGGCGGCGTAAATGGGAATTTAGACACATTGGCACGGTTAATGCGGTGAACCGCTATGCTGCGTTCATTGTCGTAGCCCTCGAACCGGCATACTAAATATAAGCGTGGGCCTTGTTGCGCGAGGCCGAGTGGATAAACCCGTTGGCCGGTTTTTTGTTGCTGTTTGGCGTTGTAGTAATCGAGGATCAGCGGATAGTCATTGTAGAGTGCGTCAGTAACATTTTTAAAAACCTCGTCACTCATCTTGGGGGGGAGCAACGGCTGGGTCTCGCTGACCACACGCACTTTCTTGGTCCAGGCGCGCGCTTTTTCGGCATCACCCGTCGGGTTCAATTCACAGCGCGCTGCCGCAAACATGGTACTGAGTGATTCGGTAACATTAGCCGGCAACAAGTTGGTGAGGTAGTTTTCAGCCAGCGACAACAATAACGCCTCTTGCGTGGATAACTTGCCGTTGCTCAGCTCTGGGGCATAGCGCGATAACCGATAGCCATAAGGCTTGCTAGCATCATCACACTCGGCAAACCCTTCCTCGCAAAGCATCTCTAAGTTACGTTGAATGGTACGGATATTGCGCTCTATCCCATCGCTTGCAACGGCTTTTTGTAGATCGCCTGCGGTTTGTTTTATCCGATGTGAAAGGTGGCGCAATAACAAGAATGCGAGCCTTAGCGAGTCACTTTTAGGCGGACGGGTTGTCATAAATGTTTCGCTGTCTAATGATGTTTCCACTATTATTTACCTGCCTATTTTCACAAACAAGCCGCGATCGCGGTTCCATTTCATAACTGAGCCTACCATCACAAAAAGGCAAAATGTGTCGCATATAAAACAATCAGTTAAACCGATTTAATCAGACACATTCTGTCGCACCGTACCGATAAAGTGGCGTCATACCTGGTTAGGGTGCGTAAAGGAATATAGTCATGAACGATGTGCTAGAACAAGCCAAAACGCTGATAAACGATGACACCAAAACCATTAAACAACTGCGTTATCAGGTGGGTCAGTGTGAACAATTAATTGCCGCGTTAGAAACCGAAAACCAGCGCTTGGTCGATCAGTTGGGGCATTTGGTACAAAAGCTCAATACCGATGACATGACAGGCCTTGCCAATCGGTATCATCTCGAAGCCAGCTTCAATACACTGCTAAGCCAACCTCAATGCCACCAGTTGGCACTGGTGTTTATCGATATGAATAAGTTGAAGGCGGTGAATGATCAATACGGCCACCTGATGGGTGACCAGGCTATTTGTCACCTTGCTACACTGCTCGCCGATAATACGCACGAGGGGATCGCGGCGCGCTTTGGCGGGGATGAGTTTGCGGTGTTATTGCCCAACACCACACACGCGGCTGCCACTGATTGGGCCCAGTCACTGGTAATGCAACTGGCTCATTCACCACTCCTGATTGATCAACGCCCGCATTATTTGAGCTTTAGTTTTGGTGTGAGCGACATGCGTGCGGATAATGCCCCTCAGTTAACCAGCAGTAAAACCGCGTTGGATCAGTTAATTCGTCAAGCGGATACACGTATGCTCACTCGCAAGGCCTAACACCATAGACATCACAAGATAAAAGCCATTACATCACAAGGTGATAACCAGCATCGCCTTGTGATTCTTCACCATTAATCTGTTAATTCCATCACACTTCTGTACAATGCGCGCTCAGTCATATTTATCTTTACACCCTCCTCGCTTGGCCGTGAGTCAGATGCTTTGTTGGCATGACTACACGCCCTGGTTGAGCACATTCGCTAGGAACGTCTTTTGATTTCAATCGCCAATATCACCATGCAGTTTGGTGCCGAGCCGCTATTCGAAAACATCTCTGCCAAATTTGGTAACGGTAACCGCTACGGATTGATCGGAGCCAACGGCTGTGGCAAATCCACCTTGATGAAAATCATGAGTGGCGCGCTCACGCCTACCGCAGGCAATGTGTCCATCACGCCAGGACAAACCTTGGGCGAGCTTAGCCAAGATCAATTTGCCTATGAGCAATACTCAGTGATTGATGCGGTGATGATGGGCGATCGCAAGCTGTGGGAAATCAAACAAGAGCGTGAGCGCATTTATTCTTTGCCGGAAATGAGCGAAGAAGATGGCATGGCCGTCGCAGAGCTAGAAAGCCAGTTCGCGGAAATGGACGGTTATACCGCCGAGAGCCGTGCTGGCGATATTCTGCTGCAAGCGGGGATTGAAGAAGAGCTGCACTTTGGCCTGATGTCGCAAGTGGCACCGGGTTGGAAATTACGGGTGCTGCTTGCCCAGGCTTTGTTTGCGAATCCTGATATTTTGCTGTTGGATGAACCGACCAACAACTTGGATATTCATACCATCAACTGGTTGGCCGGTGAGCTGCAACAGCGCCAGTGCACCATGATTATCATTTCTCACGATCGTCACTTCTTGAACGCCACGTGCACCCACATGGCCGATATCGACTTTGGCGAGCTACGTGTATATCCAGGCAACTACGATGACTTTGTCGCCGCATCTAGCTTGGCACGCGAGCAACTGTTGTCGAGCAACGCGAAAAAAGAAGCGGAGCTTAGTGAGCTGCAAGACTTCGTGAATCGCTTTGGTGCCAATGCCTCTAAAGCTAAGCAAGCCAGTTCACGCGCCAAACGCATGGAAAAGATCCAGCTTGATGAAGTCAAAGCGTCTAGCCGTGTGCACCCTTACATTCAATTTACCGAAAGCAAAAAACTCCACCGTCAAGCGGTCGAATTACGCGAGGTTGGCCATACCTTTGACGAGACAGCTTTATTTAAAAACGGTCACTTTTTGCTTGAAGCGGGCTCGCGCCTGGCGATCATTGGCGAAAATGGTGTGGGTAAAACCACCCTGTTGCGTTGTTTAGTGGGCGAGCTTGCGCAAAGCGAAGGCACAATTAAATGGTCAGAAAACGCATCCATTGGTTACTGTGCGCAAGATAACAGTGCCGAGTTTGATAACGATCTCACCGTGTTTGAGTGGATGTCGCAATGGCGTACGGCCAAGCACGATGATTTGATTGTTCGTGGCATTTTGGGTCGCTTGTTGTTCTCAGCAGATGATGTGAACAAAAAAGCGAAAAGCTGCTCAGGGGGCGAGAAAAACCGCCTGATGTTCGGCAAGCTGATGATGCAAGATATCAATGTGATTGTGATGGATGAACCCACCAACCACATGGATATGGAAGCCATCGAATCACTCAATAAAGGCCTAGAGCAATTCCCAGGCACTTTGATTTTTGTCAGCCACGACCGTGAATTTGTTTCCTCATTGGCGACCGATATCATTGAGATCAAAGACCAACAATTGATCCACTTTAACGGCAGTTACGATGAGTATCTCGCCCACTTAGAAAAAGTACGTGCGGTGGCTTGATCACCTCGGTTATCGATCACTAATGACGATTCACTCGCCCCAGCCACATACCATGTCGCTGGGGCGATCTCTTTTACTGGTCTGTTACTAGCAGTACACTGCCCTCAAGCTGCGTCGGCCCGTAAGCAAATATCTCCGCGTTACGCACGTCAAACATCAAAATCGTATTATCCGCTTGCACATGGCTATTGCTCCACACGTAAGCGCGAACGTCTCCGGTACCATATCCTTCCTCAGCAGTTGAATACGGGAAACCTTCGGCAAATGCCTTCGGGTTGAGCGCGGGTTTCATGCAGGCATGTTCAGCCAATGATACTAGCTCTTTAATATTGGGCATACGCCATTGCGTGTGACCGGCAAACTGATGAAGCGGGTGCGCTTGGCTTTGATTGATCGCCTGCACTTCATTAAGTGCGGCTTGCCAATACATTCCGGTGCCGTCGCCACGACACGCCTGTTGTTCGGCTTGCCAGGTTTTACCCAGTGGGCAACGCATCCAAGTTAATCCGGTAAAGGTGTCCGTTACCGTGCCATTATCATCAAAGCTGTAACGGACATTCGGTGCCGTTTTGGTTAAATCAATCGAGCATTCTTGGCCTGCCCATGCAGTTGCAGATGCGAAGATACTGGCGGCAATGATCAGTTTGTTCATTATTTTTCTCCTTGGGCGACAAGACGAATAGGCAGTTGCCATGAGGTGTAGTCAGAATCGACCTGATCGCTATAGATCTCGAGCGATACTGTAGTGCCACGATCACTGCCTCGCGTTTGCGGCAGCTGGATATAGCGCGCACCCGGCGTCGCAAATGCGGTATATTCGGTTAAGAAAGCGGTGGAAGACCACAACAAGCCGGCATCGTATTCACTGGCAGAGGATTGATGAGGGAAATACCCCGTATCGAGCCCATAAACACGCCCATCGCTGTCGGTTTGTGTCTCGCCGAAATCAATCAGGCTATAAAGTTCAACAAAGGTGGGTAAGCGCCATTGATCAATGCCACAGATCTGTTGCTGATTTAGGTACGCTTGGTATTGGGCAGTGGTGCAAATACCCTCAGCGTCTTTGCAGCCTGTCGCCTCAATATCTTTGCCAAACGGTTCGAACTGCCCAGGCACTTGATAGGCAAAAAGGCGATCAACGTATCGGGGGGATTGAGGGTCCGTCTGTTTGCTCTCCCATACCAGTCCGCTGCGATTATCTTGCACGCAATCCCACGTGGTCGCGCTATCGGGTAAAGGCTGACCGTTGCCATCCAGTTTGGTGAGGCTAAACCCACCTTCCGTTGCATCAAAACCATAGTCAGCATCTTGACCGGGGTAGTCGTCAGGCGCGGTGGTAACATTCCCGCTGTCGGAATAATAGCTAACAATGCCGGTATCGTTCACAGGACGCATTTGAGTCCGTTCATCCAACTCAACCAAAATCGCGTTCAGCTCAGCATCGCTCGGGGCACCTTTAAGTAAAACATCCGCGTAACGCGCCAATTCACCGCTTAGTAGCGCTAGCATGCGATTCGCCCGCGTAGGCGTCATGCCCGATATCAGCGATAAAACGTTATTTTCAAGCTGTACAAAACGGTTATCCGCTCCGTTGGTAAGCAAGTCTGCTTGCGTCGTGACGCCCATCGCCTCGAATTGCTCACGTAAATGAGCGACAGCATCTTGATAGGCATCCCCTGCCGCCATGTTGCTAGCGACCAGTGTGCTGATCACATTGATCTCATTGCCGGTAGTCTTGCGCACGCCGGGAGCAACAAGGAATGCATTCGCTTGGCGAGGCGCGTCAGTCTGCGCTCCCATTCGTTGCGACGATAACGTGGTCACGCCGGTGTCGATTTGCGCGACAATCGGCGAGGACAAGATCGCTTTATCGGCGCTGGTGAGAGTAAACGCCCCCTGCTCCGCTTGTGTGGTGGGTTCGTTGGCGTTACAGGCAAAGTCACCATTTAAATCCGCACAAACGGTTTCATTACCGGTGGCATTGGTGGCGCTAATGGTACCAGAGACGCTGTAGGTCGGCGCAATCGAGTCGCTTGCACTCGTTTCTGATCCAGAACCATTACAGCCTGCCAGTAGCAATGCACTGGCGAGTAGAGAGTAGTTAAATTTCATCATATCTATCTTTTTAATAAGGGTGTTAAGGTGATTGAATAACGCGCTATCAGGACTCGCCCTTTCGTGCTCGCCAGCCGCCCCAAAGCAAGCCCACCAGCAGCAGTGGCCATGACAACGCGCCGCCTCCCGAGCTAGCGGTGTCTAGAGCATCCTCGGTGCTAAGGTCGGTATCTTGGCAATCGAATCCCGTCACGCGTCCCACTTGCCATGCCACCAGCTCACCACTGCTGCCTTGGGCATAGTCTGTCACTTCAAGACGCCAACTCCCCGCTAGGGGTTCGCCATCAAAGGCTTGTAAAAGATCGTCGTGCTGGCTGGTCCAATAGCGCACTAAGTCATTGCTCTGACGGGCGGTATTGGCATGTAACGTCACCCGTGAGCCTGCGGGGGAGACAAGAACAACGCGTAAATCTGATGGGCTGGCATGGTTGATATGGACATACACGCCAAGATCGGCACGAATGGCATTCGCGTCATCATTAATAATGAAGTTAAAACTCTTGAAACCATTGTTTTGAGCGCCATTACTGGCCACCGATGCATCCGGCAAGGTCGCATTCAGGGTTTGGCGCGATTGGGTGAGTTGAGGCAAGCCTTTAATCACCGTCAAACTGTCTCGCCATTGATGGGTTTGCAACGTGTCATCAAATTGATAGTCAATTCGCGCCTCAAGAGTCAGCGGCTGACCGCATTGCGCCGCAGGCGGTAGAGGGATAGAAAACGACTGAGCCTGATCGAGTGATTGATTAATGGACGTGGGCGCTCCACCCTCCACCTGAATATCACCACGCACTGAGGCTGTGCGCCCTTGTGGTGTTAAGCGTGTGTGGATCGCCGCCGTATCGGCAACATAACGCTGGCTCGTTTCAAAGCGAAACGGTGCTTTGAGCAAACCGTGTTTTTCAAAGTTCGCTTTCAACAAGGCTGCATAGTCGCGTGATGGATAATAAGTTTTAGCCACATAGAGCATGCTTTCTGCCAGATCGTGCATTTTCATGCCCCGGCCTAGCCCAAACATCGATTCCAGCACCAAGGTATCCATCTCTTTAAAAGCGGGTTCACCATACAGTGCGACGGCTTGCTTGAGGGTTTGGAACAAAGGCGTCGACCAAAGCTCATCCCCTAATTCACCACCAACGTTTTCGTGCGCGCGGTATTCACTGCTTTCAAAATAGCGCGCTTTTTGATTCCACAAACTGCGCGTACCTTGCTTAAAACCGAAATAACCATCCCAGTTAAAGACGGTATCAATCTCGAAGTCATCACCTTGTTGATACAAGGTACGATAGCTGGCAGAGCCCGCCCAATAGTCAGCAAATCCCTCACCCAAGGCGCCAGTGTGGCCATACGCCCAGTCGGGCAAAATATGGTAGTGAATACCGTGGGCCAGCTCATGGACCACGACATCGGCGTCAAGTGTATCGGGCGAGCCAGACGCCCCAAACATCACAGCGTTAGGACCCACATAGTAAGACGAGTTGTTCGAACTTAAGGCGTGAGCATCAAAACGTACCGGACCATCAAATAATGAATACCCTAACGAGGACACATATTGCAGGGACTTATCCAAATGATAAAACGCCATCATTTGTGCAAAGTCTTGACTATCAAAAGGCAACGCTGTGAGCGAAGCATGGCTCGCAAACTGTGTGACACCGTCCGGATTTAAAAACGAGACACTGTCACTTTTCTGCCATTGTCCAGACTCAGGGTTTTTGTCTTCAAAGGCGATAGCATCAACGGCTTGGACTCTGGGATTACTCAGGTAGAGGGTGCCGCCCACATCCAATAAAGAGACATCACGCATAACAAAGCGTGGCGCGTGGGGATAATCCGCCAGCGTTGTCCAGAGCGTCTCGGGGGCGGGCTGTTTGTCCATACTACGCAGATCCGGATCAACCACATTGACGGTGCGCGTCACTAACTCTCCGTCTGATAGCGCTGGCGGCGCATTCGCGATCAGGCGACGCGGGATCTCAATAGCCGCCTCTTTCACTGCCTCACCCTGTCGGATCATGGTATCGGTTAGGCTTTTATACACCCGAGTCACCAAACCGTGTTTGTCGGTATGTAACACCAACGTACGCTGCGGCTGATACTCGCCACCACGGTAAATATCAAAGTTATACTGACGACCAAGCAAACTGCTGGTTTGGTAGCGCAACGACAGCTCCCCGACTGACGGATAATGCGTGCGCAAATACTGCTGTGCTTGAGTGGCATCACTTGCTTGATAATTGCCCGCAGGGTAATCCCATTCCCCTGCCATGGCATTGGCACTGGCAAGTACCAACGCCACAAGACTGATCGCTGATTTCATGGTTCTTCCTTAAAACGCATAACGTGCATTGAGGGTGAAGTAACGACCGGGCTCGGTCGAAAAACGGGTTTGTGACTCAGAAATACCGGCAACGTCTTGATAACGAATGTATTCGCGGTCTAACACGTTATAGACATTGAGATTGATAGAAGCATGAGACGAGAACTGATAGCCCAAGCCAAGGTCAACGCTCGCCCAGCCAGACGTCTGAGCACACTCAGTGCGGGTGCCTAACTCGGTGTAACACATGGGCGTGCGGGTCATCTGATCTGCCCAGTTCAAACGGGTATAACCGTTAAACGATTGGTTATCGAAGTGAAGCGATAGGCTGCCTTCGAGGGGGGCTAAGTTGCGAACATACTCGTCATTGTCGTCTTGATCGGAGATCCAGCCGATCTGACTTTTCGCTTGCCATTGATCGGTAAATGCATAGGCCGCTGATGCCTCAACGCCATACGTTTTTACACCATCAAGGTTTTCATAGCGTTTCTCAAACAGGCCGGTTTCCGTATTAAAGCCCTGATCGGCAATATCAATAAACTGGCTAAACCGGTTGTAATATGCCGCGGTATACAAGCGGAGCTTGCCGTCATCATATTTAGCCCCGAGCTCAAAACTATCGCTGGTTTCCGCGTCAAGCGACGGATTGGGCAACACCACAAATGGCGTCACCGGCACAGAGGCGTGGTTAGAGTAGCCATAGCTTTTGTCGTATTCAGGCGCTCGATAACCATGCTTATAAGTGAGGTAGGTATTGAACGCGGGCGTCCAGTGATAGGCCACCGAAGCACTGGGCGATAACGCTGCACTGTTATTGTCCGCCACACTTGCCATGCCAATGGCTTGGGGATCGTCTGCGCTTAATCGGTACGCATCAGCACGTAGACCCAGCATTACACGCCACTGCCCGATACTCATTGCATCTTGCGCATAAACACCTAACGCATAACTCCGTGCTGGCGCGAACGGTTGCGTATCACTCACCGTTACGCCGTTCCAATCGAGAGTCGTTTTCGTCACAGGGCGTTCATGGTAAGCCGTTTCTAACACACCACCGTACACCAGCGTATGCACCACGTCTCCGCTGATTTGCTCAGCGTTGGCATCTACCGACCAACCGATTGACTGGTCTTGAAAAAGGCGATCATCCAGCACCCGACGTTGCTCATTGATCCCCATGTTCCAGCGAGTCATCAAACGGTTCGTGTTCTGGGTAAAATCGGTATTTCGGTAATAGAGCTTGGTGTTGAGGGTTTCTAACCAAGGCTGCTGGGCGTGATATTCACTGCCAAGCCAAAATTGCGTGGTTTCGATTTGTTCGGCTTGATCAAACGTTTTGATATCCCACTTACCGTCAGGTTGAATCGATGCTGTCCCTTCTTGTCGCGATGCATCTTCACGGTAGAGCTTGGCTCGAGCACTTAGCTTCCAACGATCGGAGACATAATGATCCAGACGCAACGACGCACTGCCACCATCCAAAGTACGGTTGTACAAATCTTGCTGGTAATTACGGGTTTCTTCCCCTTCCCAATAGCTCACATCGAGCAACGCACTGGTATCACCATGACGGAGCGCGAGACGACTGCCGACTCGGCCTTTATCACTGAGCTCGCTGTAGGTAACTTGCGCGTCGGCGAACAGATCCTTGTTGCGGAGGAGATCGTCCGCGGACAGCGATGTCACGATCACAGCACCGCCTAATGCACCTGAACCGTAACTGGTTGAGCTAGCGCCTTTCACGACTTGGATTTGCTTGGCGCTTGCGATATCAAAGGAATTACGCCCTGCTTTATCGTTCAAATCAGCGGCACCGAATCCATCCGCGACTGGAACGCCATCTTCCACAATCAAGATACGGTTACCGGACATGCCGCGAATAGTGATGTTTTGAGGGCGACCTGCTCCGCCTGTCACACTGACACCCGGTTCGTTTGTCAGTGCATCATAGAGCTCAGTGGCGCCCTTTTTTTGGATATCTTCGCCACGATAAATGGCGACCGAACCCGCTGTATCGGACGGTAATTCAGCAAATTTATTGGCTGTGACGACCACCGTCTCAACATGGGGATTAGTCGCGTCACCAGAGGTATTCTCCTCGGTGTTGACAGAATTGGCGTGCACGGTGCCAGTAGCCAGTGCCGTCAGCACTGCCACAGAGACAGAAGACAATTTCATTTAATACTCCGGTTAGTTCACACGCTTCAGTTGGTGTAAGAGAAAGGCATAGTCGGTCGCTTGTTGCGTCAGCCCATGACGCGCATCGGCTTGGTGGCCACGGGAAAAATCTGTCAACAACAAATATGGGCCCGATCGGGTGCTGGTTGCGGCTAAATGCGAAAGGTATTGCGCCCCTTCCCAAAAAGGCACACGCTGATCATCCCAGCCGACACGCACCAGCATAGGGGGATAAGGTTTTTGCTGGATGTTGCGCAAAGGATCATAGCCTTGCATAACCTCGCGCTGATCGCTTTGCGCAGGATTGCCCCATTCTTGGTATTGCTGTGCCGTTAACGGCAACGCCGGGTTGGCCATACTACCCAGCACATCGACAAACGGAACATTGAGGCTAGCGGCAGCAAACGTTGCGGGCGCTTGGTTAAGTGCCGCGGCAACCAAGGTACCGCCAGCGCTTGAGCCCACAGCCGCGACTACACGCTGTCCGTCTTGATAACGGCCCATCGCTTTGGCGACATCAATAAAATCTTGGATGCCATGCTTTTTATTCATCCCGCTGCCCGCTTGGTGCCATGTTGCACCGTAATAGCCACCGCCACGCACATGCGCAATTGCATAGATGACGCCTCGGTCCATTAGCGAGACAGTTTGCGGCATAAAATACGGCTTCATGGTAAAGCCATACGCGCCATACCCATACAGCACGACTGGCGATGACGGAGTCAGCGCATCTTTGCGGTATGCCAACGTAACAGGAATACGATGCGGTCCAACGTACAAGCGTTCAGAGTGATAACGAGATGCATCAAAGTCGGGGTAATGATCGGCACTGACTTCACGACGTGTGCCGGATTTTAGATCCAGCGCTTCCCATCTTGGTGGCTGTACGAGCGACATACTGCGAATAAGCAACTGATTGCTAGCATAGTCGCCTCCGCGCGCAAACCAAGCGACCTTCCCTTGTGCCGCCAAAGGCTGCTTAACCACGCGCTCACCGTCCGCATTAAGTAAGATAAACCACTGCTCACCCTCGTACTGTTGGGTGAGGACAATGCCATCTTCGAAAAGGTAAAACGTGTTTAACTCAGCGCCCGGCTCGGCAGCATAAACGATGTGCCAATCATTCGGTGTCGCGACGGCAGCGCGATAAAACTGCTTGGTTCCTTGGTGATTGCTCAGCATCCATAACGCATCATCCGTCTTATCGAGGTAGTATTCGACATCCGGTTGACGCGCTTTGAGCGGTGCAGACAGGCTGCCATCATTCAGACGGAGTAGACGCTGTTCGGTCGACGATTCATTGTTGACTTGCACAATAGCCGTATCTGTGTGGCTAGCACGGTATACCGACAACAACCAAGCAGGATCGACTTCTTCATACACCAAGCTATCGCCACCGGTAGTGCCTATTTCATGGCGGAACAACTGGCTGGGACGCGCAGTTTTCGCCTCTTTGCCGACATAGTAGAGCTGCTGATTATTCGGCGACCAGATGACAGATGCATCAGCCCCGGTGGCAATAATATCGGCTTGCCCTGATTGGCGGTTGATCAGCACGATGCGGTAGTCTTCCTCACCGTGAATATCCTCGGTAATGGCGAGCCATTGTCCATTGGGACTTAACGACCAACTCCCTAGCTGGTAATACGCATGCTCAGCCGCTCGCGCCTCAATGTTGAGCAATGTCGATGCTTTTTCGCTACCTGCTTCTTTTTCGCTGGCGGCTTTGCGCATACGCAGCACGCGCTCACCATTAACCCGTGTTTGTAAAAACTCGCGACTATCGCGCGCTAACCAAGGTTCGGAACCGGTTTGCGGTGTACGCTCCCATTCACTCAATAGCTCATCACGAAGCGATTGACTCGCCATCAGCGACTGTTGCGCATGCTGATTTTGGCGTTCCAGATATGCCCGAATTTTATCCTGTTGTTGCGTCACATTTTGCAGCCACGAAAATGACGACAACGTATTCGTTTCATCATCGCTATGGCTCAATGGCGACACAAACATAAGCCCGATTAACAGCGCATTCACTAACTTCATGTTATACAAACATTAAATTGGGGGTGAGTTCAGGGCGTGAATCATAGATGCAAATACGATTGAGATCAATTATCACTTGTATTGAACTTTGAGAAAGATCTCATTCAGTCATATTGCCTGCGATAAGCCGTTGTTATTAAATCGCTGACAAGATATAAGGCTGTGATGAAACCAAGGCAACCTATCATCTTATCCGCATCTGTCCGGCCACTTTTCTTACTGATAATCGTCGCGCTAGCATGTGTTTGGGCTCATTACACGTCAATCGCTGAGACATGGATTTGGCAGCGAAATGCGCTGATATCCGGTCAGTGGTGGCGATTCGTTACAGGCAATCTGGTTCATCAAAACCTTTTTCATTTGTCGGTCAATATGGCGGGATTGGTCGTATTCGGCCTCATTTTTTATCGCCACATCAACGCTAGTACCTTCGCTTGGCTGCTATTGTGGCTTGCTTGTGTGGTGGGTCTGGTGATGTGGTGGGGCCCCTATCAGCAGTACATGGGGCTGTCTGGCGTATTGTACGGTTTGTTTATGTTTGGGGGATTAAGCACGATTCGCACCCCAAGCGGAAAATGCATCGCTTTAATCACGGGTATAAAATGTGTGGCTGATGCCTTGTTGGGTCAAGCTCTGCCCATGCGTGCCGCATTGGGTATCGATATTGCTCACCTCGCTCATGGCGGGGGGATTATGGGGGCGCTGGTCTTTTTTTACATCAAATCACTAATACGTAATTGCTTTGCTCATCATGGTCAAACACAACACTGACTACTTCAACGCGGATTTCTTTCATTCAGCGGCAAGTCCCGCTATACCTAGAGTAACGTGCTTATTCTTTATAACGAGCGAGGGATCATGAAATACGCGGCCACACTGTTAACGCTTTCCAGTCTTCTTCTTACCACTCCGAGCTATGCCCTTTTCGGCCAGGGCGATAAAACCACTGATGTGATGACGCAAATGGCAACCCAATTTGCCGGTGATGAGGTAAGCCAATCTCCGCTCGTTAAATCGATCACTGAACAAGTGGATGTGAGCCCAGCTCAAGCAACAGGTGGCGCCGGG
This sequence comes from Salinivibrio sp. MA440, assembly GCF_001996265.1. Lineage (NCBI taxonomy): Bacteria > Pseudomonadati > Pseudomonadota > Gammaproteobacteria > Vibrionales > Vibrionaceae > Salinivibrio > Salinivibrio sp. MA440. Next base: position 4,532 of record NZ_MUFI01000044.1, on the reverse strand, counting down.
GCCTTACTCGCCATGGCAGCGAATGGCCTCACCGGCAGCGATCAACAAGAGCTTGCAAGTTTACGCCCTGATTTATCGTCGCTTTCGTCATTACTCGGAGACAATGCGAGTGCGGGTGGCATCGGTTCAATGGGTGATGTGTATCGTGCAGCAGAAAAACTTGGTATCGACGCGGCCACGTTAAAGCAGTTTGTGCCGGTTGTGCTCGACTATTTGGGCCAACAAGGCGCGAGCGATGGATTGCTAAGCTCGCTAACCCAACTTTGGCCATAGCGCGACGTTACTTAAACACCGATTAAATCACTCCGTCGCCGCATGCCTCGGCAGTTTAAACAACGACAACGCGCGGCAATCGCTGACGCGGGTTTATTTATCGAATCATCAAGCAAAGCGCACCGAGACGCGTTATCATAGTCGCCCTGTTGTTTAAGTTTGTATGATTATGCCTGCCTTCTCTTTCTCTGCGATCCCAGTTGGGATCCGCTTTATGCTTCTGTCTGCGCTTGGCTTTGCCTTGATGTCCGCCTGTGTGAAATACGTGGCTGTCAATGGTATCCCGGTATTTGAGATTGTCGCCGCCCGAGCACTGGTGTCGCTCATCATCAGCTACACCGATGTGAAACGTAAAGGCCTGTCGGTATGGGGTAACAATAAGCAACTCCTGTTGCTGCGTGGTGTACTCGGTACAGCCGCGCTGATGTGTGTGTATTATGCGGTCACGACTTTACCCTTAGCCGAAGCCACTGTTTTGCAATACACTCACCCGGTGTTTACTGCTGTGCTTGGGTTGGTGTTACTCAAAGAGCGATTACAAGGCGCCACGTTGGTGTGTATTGCGCTTTGTTTAATCGGGCTTTACGTGATGGTGCAACCTAACCTTAACGGTAATATTGCGGAGGCCTTGCCCACGTTTAGCGTGATTATTGCGCTTCTGGGGGCATTAGGCAGCTCAATGGCTTATGTGATTGTGCGTAAACTCAGCCGCACCGAAGACAGCTCGGTAATTATTTTGTACTTTCCCATGGTTGCCCTACCCGTCGCGACCGTGCTGATGTGGCCACAGTTCGTGATGCCAAGTTTATCGCTCACATTGCTATTGGTTTTAGTCGGTGTATTTACCCAGGTTGGCCAGTATGGACTCACCAAAGCCATGCAAACCCAACAAGCCGGTGAAGCGTCTGCTTATGCCTATATACAAATTGTGTTCTCAACCTTGCTTGGGGTATGGATCTTTAATGAAGTGCCCTCAATTTGGACCTATCTCGGTGGTGGGTTAATTGTGGCAGGCGCATTATTCAATGCAGTTGGCCATCGCATCTTTCGGCGACGTATCGTATAACACTCGCACATTCAAAGGTTTAATACGAGCAAAACTGGCCTCATTTGAGGCCAGTTTTGGTTTGCTGATCAGGCAAAAACGCGTTAAAGAAGGCTGACTATAATCACCAAGTAGAAAAAAGGCTGTCGTGAGAATGTACGAGTGTGTCAGTGTTTGTCGGTAGATCTCATTGCAATGAGAGAACGTATGAGCGTTTGGACAAAACCGGATTGCTCACTCGAGCAATCCGGTTAACAGTCATCGCCTGTCAATTAGGTACGAATATCCTGAATAGCACCGTTCAATGCGTTAACGTTATCTTTTAAATCAGACACAATCGGGCCCAGTTGATCAATCGCTTCATGCATATCGCTTGATAAGGTTTTTATGTTTGATAAATTGCTCGAGATTTCATCACTGACAGAAAGCTGTTCTTCCGTGGCCGATGCAATCGATGAATTCAGTCTATGGATTTCTATCGCAGATTCTTTGATCGTGCCAAGCGATTCGTTTGCGGTGGTCATATTGTCACGTGTCGATGCAATCTTATCTGCGTTAACACGAATAGTCTGTGTTGATTGTTCCGCCTTACCTTGCAAACCACCGATCATTTCTTCAATCTCTCCAGCAGATTTTTGTGTCCGTTGCGCTAAAGATCTCACCTCGTCGGCCACAACCGCAAAGCCACGACCTTGATCGCCTGCTCGCGCCGCTTCGATGGCCGCGTTTAGCGCTAAGAGGTTGGTTTGCTCTGCAATGCCTTTAATCACATCAAGTACATTACCTACATTAGTGGATTCATCGGCAAGCTCTTGGATCACCTCCGATGTCTTTTTGAATTCAGTTTCTAAACTGCCAAACTCGACCATGGTTTTATCGAACACATCTTTACTGGTGGTGGTTTCTTTCTAGGTACTACCTGCGTACTTTTCTGCCATGGAGGTGTTCTCCGCTACCGTGGCAAGGGCGGAGGTCATTTCTTCCATGGCCGTGGCACCCATCTCGAGCTCTTGGTTTTGCTGGTTAGATATTTTGGCATTTTTACTGGTAATATCGACCAAACTATCCGTAATCTGAGCGATCATATGATTAACGCTATTAATTTTATCAATGGTCGATGAATAGCTGCCAACGACCTTATTGACTGTGGTACCGATTGTTCCAATTTCATTATTTTTACTATCATCGACACGAAGAGTGAGGTCTGAATCATCATCGATCTTCTTCAGTGTTGAGGCCATTTTGTGTATCGGATTAACCACATTCCTTTTCGTGATCACATAGCCCAAGATAGCAATAATAATCACCACCACTAAAGATATATTTCCGATTAACACTGTCTTTTTAACGCTTGCAGCTGCAGCGTTAAATTGTGTATTCGTTCTCTGTTCTAACGCAATAAAAAAGCTTTCAATCGGCTTCATTATCTTTGCTTTTTCTTTATGGTACTGTTCGCTATGAACGAGATCGATCGCCATTTGTCGGTCAGGCTCACCTCTAACGGTATAGTTGCCACTATTGTCTGCATACAGTCCTTTGACAGCATTCATGGCTTTAACTTCCATGTTAACAAGCCCATCAGAGTTAGCTTGCGCTTTTTTTAGGAGATCAAATTCTTTCTCTGTAAAGCCCAGATCTTGCATACGTTGATTGAGTGAAATCGTTTTTCCGTCGGGTTTAGGTTTTTGCCCATACTCTAAAACCAAATCCCAATAGATGGTGTGGTAATTTACTGGCCGAGGTTTCTCTCCATTACGAATAGCGAGGATATCCATGTACATCTTTTCGTACTTTTCATTGCCGGTAACTGTGTAAGTTCTGCCCAGACGCGTTAAGTCATCAGAGCTTTGTCTTAATTCATCGGCCGTTTGATACGATTCATATCGCACCTGAGCCATTTCATCGACTTTATTCATCAAGCCATTAAGCTGAATGATCGTAAAAAAACTCACCACAATGCCTGCACCAATAATAAAAAACACTAATTTCATGGTGTTATTGATGTTCATACCCATTCCTACCGCCTCTATCACATTTATATCTACTTAAAATTGTTCAATTTCAGCGTAGGACAGAATCATTTCATCGACTTTGAAAAATAAAAGAAAAAGACAAAAAAACCTCAAGCATCTGATTAATATAAAATTAAAGCATGATCTTCGTTGTCACAGGCCTTGTTCTATCCCTGACATTGTTGAAAGAGTGCAACATCTCATAAAAATGTAATCTACTGATATTAACAATCAAAAAGCATGAAGTTAGTCACTCTATGTAGTGCTCATTTCCCTTAAGGTTCGCCTAACTTTTTAAACAGGTACCCTCTGATGAAAAAAAACGCACTCGCTAGTCTGATCATGCTCTCACTCTCGTTCTCCACTCTTGCCGCTGATGGGGATATGCATAATGTCACTATCCTTGGCACATCAGATTTACATGGCCATTTCATGCCATGGGATTACGCGGCAGACAAACTCAATATGCGTGGCAGTTTGAGCCAGATCGCGACCAAGGTAGCGGATATTCGTAGCACCAACAAAAACGTCATCATGGTCGATGCGGGTGACACCATTCAAGGTAACTTTGTCGAGACGTTTAAGGATGAAGCGACAAGTCCAATGATGCTTGGTTTTAACCAAATGGATTATGATATATGGGTCATGGGTAACCACGAGTTTGATTTTGGCTTGGATGTTTTGCAGCGCTCGCTCGATCAATTTGAGGGACAATCACTCGGCGGCAATATTAAACGACCTGACGGCAACCCTTTTTACCCGCTCATACCATCATCGAGCGAAATGGCATCAAAGTGGGTGTAATTGGTATGGATACACCGATGACACAAGTCTTTGCCGAAGGCACCGGGCGACTCGAAGGCGTGACCTTTACCAACCCTTCACTGGAAGTTAAAAAAGTGGTCGAGACACTCAAAAATGATGTCGACGCTCTTATCTTAGTCGCCCACATGGGCCTGGATAATGAAAACGACATTGCGAATACCGGGGTCACAGATATTGCCAATGCCAATCCAGAACTTGATGCGATTGTCGCCGGCCATATGCATACTCGCATTGATAAAGCAGTTGTTAATGGTGTGATCGTGACTGAGCCGGATAAATACGGTCGTGCTCTATCTCGTATTGATCTCTCGTTTGAGGAAAAAAACGGTCAATACACATTGGTTAACAAAGATAGTTTTACTTATAAAATTAAAGGC